>JAGMCN010000060.1 GCA_023129235.1 Caldifarciminota bacterium
CTGTGTGGACATGCAGATGAACAAAATTGGCGTGAGGCATAGTTAATTAATTAGAGATTGGTTCTGCTAACAATCCCTGCTGTCATATTATTACTTTGGGAAACGAAATATTCCTAATTAACTAATCTTCTGATTTCTAATTCTCTAATCTCTAATCTCTAACTTTATAAGATTGCAAGAAGAATTTTGAGTACTTGGTGAGTTTTGTCTTGAAATCCATAATTTTTACAGATAGAGACTCCTTCTCGAATTCCACAACCGCAAAGCTCATAGGATGTCCTCTTTTATCAGATGTATTAAGATGCCCTGGATTTATGTAAATTACGCCTTCTTTCCTATCAATAAGTGGAATATGCGTATGCCCATAAAGAATTACTTCTACTTCTTTAGACTTTATTAGTGCTTCTGGTTTTAAGTCTTTTGGAAGATCATTCTTATGAGATTTCTGCGTGTGGGTTAGGAGGACTTTCCACTCCTCAAACTCAAAGACAAGGCGGTTTGGGATTTTGGAATCCTTATAATAATCACTGAAAACACCGGGGACTTTTATTATTTCAGTCTGTTTCTTTTCTTCTTTTGGAGAAGATTTTTTTGAATCCTTTTGTATCCGGATGGATATGTCATCCCAATCGTCTCCAAGATGAATTATTTTCTTACACTTATTATGAGTAAACCACTGGACAAGATGCTCAACCGCATCTACATTTCCATGAGAGTCACTTATAACTCCTATTTTCATTCTTTCCTCCTGATTTACGCTGTGGCTTAAATCTCTTCAATCTCTTTTGGAGTCCCGATAGCTGATTCAATCCGTAGAGTGATGATTCTTCCTGCTCCCTTTTCTTCAAGATTAATCTCAATTTCCTTTAAGAACTTTACTATTTCCTTGCCAGCATCAGGCTCGTCGGTCAAGGCGAGAATTGTTTTTGAGTAAGCACTTTCCTTTAAATCAAATCTTAGTCCTGCGAATATTGGAACCTTTTGGGCAAGTGAATTTTCCATTGATTCGGAATCGATTGTAATTGCATCTTCTATGCCAAGCTCGATTAAGCAGGAAAGAACATCATCAAGCCACTCCTCTTTATGCAAAATTATTATTAGTAAGTACATATTCCCTGAATTCTAAATTGTCTCTGTGAAACTCTTGTAATTTAGCATTCGCAATTTGGCATTAAGAATTTTTTTTATAAATAACTCTTCCTTCTTTTGTCTCTACTTTTAAGCTTTCTGGCAACACGCCATCAAAATCTATAACGATGTCCATCATAGCTTTCCGTGATTTTGCTCTTAGCATTGCCCCTTTGAGTGTTTCTGATTTCAAAAACCTTGCTACCTTAGCTACTGCTTGTAAATATTCTTTGCGAACTTCAATGGGAGCCGCAATCATAAAGATAAGATTAACTGGCTTACTGTCAAGAGCCTTAAAGTCAATTCCCTGAGTTGACCTGCCGAATACTACACGAAGTTCACTGACCGAAGCTGACCTTGCATGTGGAATTGCAACTCCGTCTCCGATACCGGTTGATTCTAAATCCTCGCGTTTTTTAATATCGGCAATGAATTCGTCCTTATTTTTAACCACGCCTTTCTTTACAAAAAGTTCTGCTAATTCTTCAATGACCCCATTCTTTTCTTCTGCTAAAAGCTCTGGATGTATGAGGTCTTCGTCTATTAACTCCTGCAATAACATATGTTCTCCTCCTTTTTTTAATACTAATATTCATAATTTATAAAGTCAAGTTCAAATTTCAAAATCTTTTTAACTTTCTGTTAATAAAATGTGGAATTTAGGAACCTGTCTGAAAACTACTTTTTTATCACGAAAGCACGAAGTATTGAAAAGATGAAGTTTCCTAAATCGTTATGAATAAAGGAATTGATTTTTTCGTGATTTCGTCTTTTCGTGTCTTCGTGATGATTTTTTGAATTTTTAGTGTTTTTGTGGCAAATTAATCTCCGCGTTCTCTGCGTCTCTGCGGTGAATTTTGAATCTTGATTTTTTCTGCGTTAATCTGCGTAATCTGCGGTCAAGTTTTTTCTTTGTGCCTTTGTGTCTTTGTGGTGAAAATCCTTTAACCGCGGATGTCGCAGATACCGCAGATTTTTTTGAATCTCTAATCCCTAATCTCTAATTCTCTATCTCTAACTCACCGTAGCTTGTGCAACCATACTAAACAGTCCTACTCGCATCTTCTTATCAAGCCACTGTGCCCGATACTCCAGCGCCCCGCAAGTGCTCAAATCAATATTGTGCATATAAGGGCTATTCGTATCATAACCAAGCCACTGCCACTCTGCTTCTCCAACATGATACCATATCTTCACACCCTGTATTCCATCGGGCTTCGCATTCTTCTGTTCATCCCCCGGATTCACGCCAAAATGAATCGTAACCTGCCCCGATTGCAAATCCAGCTTCAAAAGTGGTGGTTCTAATTCCATCACATATTCAGGTGATATCGGAGTCGGCGTAGTATCTCGCACCGTAATGCTAAGAAGATCACGATGAGAATCCAGGAGTTGTGGATTTGGCTGAAGCAGATTCACTGCCGTCCTCACTTTTTCTTGAGCGTCGTCACGGCACCAGTTTTTAGTTTCTACGGCGGATTCAGCTTGAAGTTGGATTTGTTGACTTGCCTGATATGATGTGTTCCACCCAACGCGAGCCATAATAACATCAGTTACGAAGTTCTGCGGAAGTCCAACCAGCTGAGCAATGGCAGGAAGATTATCGCAAAAGTTGTTAAGCCACTCATTAAACTCCGCATCCCTGGTCGGAATATACTTTTTCCCATTCATAATACCCTCCTTTTAAGTTTTTTTACTCATTGCGACAACTCGTTCATCGCGTGCGACAAGCCATTTATCGCATGCGCAGAGCCATTCATCGCATGCGCCAAGTCATTTATCGCATGCGCCAATTCGTTTATCCATCTGGATATTCCATTCATCGCAGGCGATAAGTCATTCATCCGTTCGGATATTTCGTTCATCCACTTGGATATTCCATTTATCCGTTCGGATATTCCATTCATCCGTTCGGATATTCCATTTATCCGTCTGGATATTCCATTTATCCGTTCGGATATTCCATTTATCCGTTCGGATATTCCATTTATCCGTTCGGATATTCCATTCATTCCTCTCCCTAAATCCTTCATTTTTCTTTGTGGGAAAGGTCTCCTGACCTTGAGAATCGAGACCAGAGGTCTCTCCCACGATTTCCGATTCATGATTAACGAATTATCGTCAGCTTCTTTGTTGCCTTGAACTTGTCCGTTTCCATACGATAAAAATAAATTCCAGATGCTACTTTCTTACCAGAGTTGTCTCTCCCATCCCAGCTTACAGTATGGTAACCTGTTTCAATTTCTTCATTCACAAGAGTTTTTACCAGTCTCCCTGTCAAATCATAAATCATAAGTGTAACTCTTGCGGTCTTTGGCAATGCATATTCAATATGAGTTTCAGAAATCACAGGATTAGGGGAATTCTGAGAGAACGCAAAGATAGAGGATTGACAGTCTTCGATTTCTTCCACACCAACATAATCACCATAAAGTGCTATGTCATCCAACACCAAAGCAGGAACATAAGTTGTTTTTGAAGATTCGATAACTATTTTGCACTGGTCACGAAACTCGGGAGCTCCCCCAGTTTGATATGAGTAATAATACCATCCTTCCGAATCACCATCATGGGTACTAATACTAACTCCTTGCCACTCTCTCCAAAGGCTATTTATATAATCCCAATAGTGAAGTTCAAAAGTAACGCTGCCCCAATATCCAAAGTTATAATAGAAACATGCAAATTCGATATTATCATAGGCAGTAAAATCCATTACTTTGCTAATCAAAAATTTCTCCTTTTGTGTTGTTTGAATACACCAATCTCCACTATGAGAAAAACTATCTACGAGCATCCACTGAAATGTTGACCACTGCCCTAATCCACCCTCAAAGTTGTCGTAGAATAGTTGATCGGCTCTTGCCAAATCAACTGTGGTGATAGTGCAAAACGCAGATATGCAAGCAAGACAGAAAATCGCTCTTTTCATTGCTCCCTCCTTTTCCCGCAAAAACGGGAGGTTAAATTGTTAAATGGGGTCTTATGGATTAGAAATTGGGGTAAAGAAAAAATATCTTGACAAACGGGGGTCAGGTCAATACTACGACTTGACTTGACTTGACTTGACTTGACTTGACTTCATTCTGTTTTTAATATAGCATACAATTACCTGATGTCAAG
>JAGMCN010000061.1 GCA_023129235.1 Caldifarciminota bacterium
CATTTTATTATGAATACCATATTTTCGTCTCTTGTCAAGAGAAAAATGAACCACAGAGAAAAGAAGAATCATAAAACGAAAAGACTTTTTCAACCGCAGATTGCGCGGATAGCACGGATAAAAGGAGAATAGGGATATAATTTATCTGCGGTATCTGCGATATCCACGGTTAAATTATAACATTAGTGAAATTTAGTGCTTTAGTATTTTTGTGGCAAATAGATAGAGCCCAACTTCTCATACGAGTCTGCGACTTTTTAAAAGTTGACATCTCAATAAATGTTAGGTATGATAGTATTGTGCTTAAAGCGAGTGTTATTATCCCTACTTATAATCGTGCCTATATATTAAAACATTGCCTTTCCTATCTTTTAAATCAAACTACACAGGGCTACGAAATTATAGTGATTGATGATGCTTCTCAGGATGAAACGGCTAAATTGATTTCCAGATTCCAGATTCCAGATTCCAGATTAAGGTATATTAGATTGGAAAAGCAGGTCGGGCCCTATGTAGCGAGAAATATTGGCATTGAGCAAGCCAAGGGAGAGCTTATAATTTTTTTAGACTCCGATGTTCTTGTCCACCCAAATTTCGTTCTTGACCATATACGGATACATAAGAGTAATAAAAAAATCTGGGTTCAGGGAATGGTTCATCACATTCGCAATCTAAATCAGGTTAATTTTAAACTCTATTATCCAAATGCTTTATGCATTGGCACTTTTATTACCCAAAACGCATCTGTGCGGAAAAAATGGTTCCTTGAGATTGGGGGATTTGAGGAGTTTGGTAGCAAAATTGGCTATAAGGATGTTGACCTCGGTATAAGACTCAAAAAAATTGGACTTAATCCAGTTCACCCACTCTTCCGATGTAAAGCTTATCATATTGATGGACCGTCCAAAAAGGAAAATCTGCAAGAGTTTTTCAATAAACATCAGAAAAGAGGAAAGAGTGCATATTTTCTCATCAAACGGCATGGCAAATTAGGCAAAAAGTTCGCACATACAAAAAAAGCACTTCTCATTTCTCGCTTCTTTCAAACAGATAGATGGGTGGAGCGTGGATTAAGATTTTTAGAATCCTCCAGAGATTCCCCAGTTCTCCCACTCTTTCCAATTTGCAAAATGCTTATGAAATACCACTATCGTGCACAAGGGATATTAGAAGCGAGAAGCGAGAAGCGAGAAGCGAGAAATAAAAAACAAGAAGTTGATTCTCATCTCATAACTTACAACTCTCAACTCACAACTCCTAAAGCTTCAGTTATTATCGTAACTTATAATAGAGAAAGATTACTCCGATACTGCTTGAGAGCTCTTTTATCTCAGACTTCTCAAGACTATGAAATAGTCGTGATAGACGATGGCTCAACTGATGGAACTTACAATATCCCCGAGATAAAAAAAGTAAGATACTTTAAAAATGACACACAGAGTGGACAACCTTTTTCTCGAAACAGAGGGATAAAACAAGCCAGAGGGGAAATAATAATATTTGTAGATTCAGATGTCCTTGTGGACCCAAGATTTGTTGATGACCACACCGCACCGCACAACTTAAACGATAAGTTAATTGTTCAAGGATTAGTTCGCCATATCCGTCATCCCAAAAATGCAGGAGGTTTCTCGTTGAAGATTGATGGATTTTCAAAGGGAGGATTAGTTACCCAAAATGTATCAATAAAAAAGAAATGGCTTCTTCAGGTAGGACTAATGGATGAGAAATTTGGCATTTCGATGGGATATGAAGACACTGACTTAGGAAGAAGACTTAAGAAGATCGGGTTAAAGACTGTATGTGGATTTAGAAAATGCAAAGCTTATCATGTTGATGGTTACCCAACTTGTGAGAAATTCAAGATTACATTTCAAAAGAGATACCAGTGGTCAAAGAACATCGTTTATTTCGGTAGCAAATATGGAAATCGTGTTGTCAAGACAAATAAGGTGCTGATTGTTTCAAAACTTCTTCAACTTTCAAAATGGGCAGAGAAGGAAGCAGCGATTAGACTTCTTGCTCATTCTGTTGACTTCCCAATATTTTTTATTACTCCCATACTTAAAGAAATTATGAAGTACCACTACCGAGCAAAAGGAATCAAAGAAGTTCAGAGTAAAGAGTTCAGAGTAAAGAGTAAAGAACGAAAAATAAACTCTCAACTCTCAACTCTTCCACAGGATTCTGCGAACAACTCTCAACTCTTATTGTTTTTGAGCAACTGTTATGGAGAGGACCGTTCCGCTGCTCTTATTGCCCAAGAACTTCGGAAGGTTCAGAGTTCAGAGTTTAGAGTAAAGAGTAAGAAGCGGAAAATTGACTCTCAACTCTCAACTCTTAACTCTCAACTCATAGGAGCTCCACTTATTTCTGAAGGAGAAGAATATGAAAAGAGAAATATTCCTTTACTTATAAAGGGCAAGCTTCCTCCCTCTGGTGGATTTCCAAGAAACTTTGTGGATTTTCTAAAAGATGCTACGACAAGCTCTTATATTCCAATAAGATATTATATTGTGCTCAAAAAAGTTCGCAGGGAAATAAATCAAGCTGTAGTTGTAGGCGATGTATTTCTTCTTTTGCTTGCTTGGCTTGGGCTAAAAAAACGTCTTATATTTCTTGCTCCAGCAAAATCAGATTATCAGAACCCGCATTTTAAATTTGAGCATTGGGCAATGCGGAAAATCTGTATAAAAGTTTTTACTCATGACGAATATACTGCTAAAAATTTAAGAAAAGAATCTGTGCCTGCATTATTTGTAGGAAATCCTATGGTTGATGGATTAGAGGAAACTCACAACTCACAACTTATAACTCATAACTCACAAACTCTTGTTGGGATTCTGCCCGGCTCAAGAAAAGAAGCATACAAAAACTTCTTGAAAATCCTTCTCGTAGTTGAACAAATATCAAATAAGAAAGAAGGAGTGAACTTTGCAGCTGCTATTCCTTCATCTCTTGATTTGCAAAAATTAGTGACTCTTTTAGAACTTCAAGGTTGGCAATATCCAGCATCCAGCATTTGGATACAAAAGGGAAATAATAAAGTGTGGCTATTACAGGATGCATTTGTTGATATAATTAAGCAATCAGATGTTGTAATTGGGCTATCAGGAACTGCAAATGAGCAGACAGCATTTCTCGGCAAGCCGATAGTCTCGTTTAAAGGTTGTGGTCCCCAGACATCAGTTACAAGAATGAGGAATCAAGAGAAATTATTGGGTGGCTGTTTAAAATTTATATCCGATTTTCCTGAAGGTGTAGTAGGTGAAGTTCTGAAACTGCTTGATGATAAAGAATTAAGACAAAAAAGAGGGGAAATTGGAAAAAAGAGAATGGGACCTTCCGGAGGGGCAAAAAACATTGCAAAGTTTATAAATGATTTATCTTATAGACCCGCGTAATACTACAAAACCCTACAACTTTGAGTTGCTCTGGGCACTTAAAAACTTTGGGCTAAAATACAAATTCATAGGAATTATGCCTAAGAACATAGAAAATCCTCCAGTTCATTCCTGCAATTATTTTATGCCGATTTCAAAAGGATTATTCGGAGAGATGCCAAAGCTCGCGAGCTTTATCGGCAATATCTCCCAAACAGCGGAAATTACATCGGGATGGATGAATCTCAAAAGAGTGTTGAAGAAAGAAGACATAATCCATATGCTATGGGTTACCTCTCCTTCAGTTGAATCGATTATACTGCCAAAACTTCGTGGGAGAATCCGAAAGTTAGTACATACTGCACATAATTTACTTCCACATAGAGAAAGGGAAAGCGATTATCAGCGTTTTGAAAAAATTTATCCCTCATTTGACCACATCTTTTTGCATTCTCCGCATACTAAAAAAGAGTTTCTACATCTTTTTCCTAAAGTGAAGCACAAAGAGGTCTCTGTTATATCTGTTGGGAACTATGAGAATTTTTACAAAGTTCACGATAAGACTACCGATGCCGATAAATATAAATTTAATGAGCGTGTATTTTTATTTATGGGACCCATAAAACAATACAAAGGATTTAATATACTATGCGATGCAGCAAAGTCATTGAAAGATAAGCATTTCAAGATACTTGCTCACACAAAGTGGACACCTGAAGAAAGTTATTTTATAAAACATTCCTCTCCACTTCCTTATCAACAACTGGGTATTTTATACAGGTCGTCAGATGTTGTAGTGATTCCATACACGAAGATTTCTTTGGCAAATTCTTTGCTTGAGGCGGCTTACTTTGCTAAACCTGTCATCGCAAGCAGAGTGGGAGCATTACAAGATATAATAAGAGATGGGAAAGAAGGTTTTCTTGTAGAGCCAGGGTCTGCAGAGGAGCTTAAAGAAGCTATGGAGAAAATGCTGAATATGTCAGAGAAAGAACTTAAAGAAATGGGTGAGTCTTTGAAACAAAGGTCAATAGAGAAATTTCCCTGGAGTCAGATTGCAACTCAACTTGCCTCAGTTTATGAAAGCTCTTAATCAACAAATACCCTAACTTAAAGATATTTTTACCAAATTCTTATACAATCCTTCATTCTCGAGCAATTCACTATGAGTGCCTTCCTCTACTATTTTACCTTCGTCTATTACAATTATGCGGTCTCGGTCACGCACAGTTGAGAGCCGATGAGCTATAACAATGGCAGTTCTGCCCTCTAACAATTTTTCCATAGCAGAGTGAACTTTGCTTTCACTCTCCGGGTCCAGATGACTTGTGGCTTCATCAAATATAAGGATTTCAGGGTTTTTACAAAATGCACGTGCAATTGCAATTCGCTGACGCTCACCGCCTGAAAGCGAAACCCCTCTTTCTCCTATCATACTATCATATCCTTTGGGAAGCTTTTCAATAAACTCATTCGCATAAGCTAATTTCGCCGCCCGATAAACTACATCAGGTTGTGTGTCAGGAGTACCATCCCGACCCGTCCCAAGTCCGTATCGGGACGGGTAAGCAATATTATTAAACGCAGTATCGTCAAATAGAATAGGTTCCTGGGTAACAAGCCCAATTAAAGAACGCAAGTCCTCAAGAGAAACCTCTTTTATATTTACACCATCAATTTCAATTGAGCCATAACTCGGGTCATAGAAACGAGCAAGAAGGTCTGTAAGGGTAGATTTGCCAGCCCCTGATGGTCCCACAAGAGCGATATTCTCACCCTTTTTTATATGAAGTGTAACCCCACAAATTACTTCTCTTGAGGGGTCATAACTAAAATGAACTTCTTTAAATGCGATTTCTTTTTCAAAGGATTTAAACGGAATCGGATGAGCTATTTCTTGCACAGTGGGTTTAGTATCAAGGATTCTTTTTACTCTTGTCATTGCCTGAAGTCCCCGTTGAAGATACACATTTGCTTTTGGAAGCTGATTTAAAGATTGCATCATACTAAGTGCACATGCCAAAAATACAAGAAATCTATCTGCTGAAAGAGTGTGGGCAACAAATATCTGATACCCGCCATAACTTAAGAGAATACAGACTCCAATTGTAATTACAAGTTCTGAAGCAGGAACTCCTATAAGTCCAACTCGCTCAAACCTAATAGCTGATTTCAAATAACTGTATGTGGTCTTGAAAAACTTGTTGATTTCAAACTTCTCTGCCGTAAAAGCTTTTATTATTTTTATTCCCCCAATAGATTCCCCAATTGTGCTTGTAATCTTTGCCATATCCTCTTGAACTTTATCACTTTTTTCTCTGAGTTTCTTTGCAAGCTTGTTAAGAAGCCAACCCAGAACTGGGAAGGTTATAATAGATACAAGAAGGAGTCTCCAGTTGAGATATAGAGCAAATCCTAAATAAGCGAGCGTGAGTAATAAATGCTTCAAGAAATTAAAAAGTCCATCTTTCATTGCACCTTTGACCATTGATATATCGTTTGTTACTCTTGAAACAAGCACTCCAGACTGAGTGTGGTGAAAGTAGTCCAAAGAGAGTGTGTGTAAATGAGAATAAGTATCGTCTCTTACTTTTTTCATTATATTTTCTTCAATTGAGACTCCAAGATATTGGTGCAAATATCCAAGTATACCTTTAATTAGGAAAACAGAAACAAGTATTATCTGGAGTTTCATAAATGCCTGAACTTTTGAGCCCTGAAGAAACCAGTCATTGAATCGTGCTAAAAGGTCATTACTTAAAGGAAACGAGTTATCATAGAATATGGCATGCAGAAAAGGAGATAAGAGAGAAAGTGAGAAGGTTGAAACCAACGCAAAAAGAAACATAAGTATAATACATAATATAAGCTTGCCAGTGTGAAGTTTAAGATATGGAGCAAAGTTCTTCATTTTCTCAATGTGATTTTATGTTTTTAACACGCCTGGAGGGATTTGAACCCCCAACCTTTGGATTCGAAGTCCATCGCTCTATCCAGTTGAGCTACAGGCGCATAAAGAATATCAAATGTTATAAACACTAAAATAATACTCTTGCTTTGCTATCTTGCAAGTAAAATTTTAATTGAGAATGAAAGATTTGTTTTAAGAGAGTTAATTTGGAGAAAAATAATAAATAAAAGAAATGTATGAAGAGGTTTTTGCTGGCTTAGGTTTGCGGTTCTCCTATTTTTCCTAATACATTTCTATAAGCTTCTGTTCTCAAATCACACTTTGAAGGATTATGTCTTGTAGCTCTTTTTCTCCATAATCTTTTAAACTTGCGTCGTCTCCTTTGCGTCCATGTTCGCCTCATTATTTACCCCCTGTATTTCAACAACCTTACTAATTCTTGTGATTTATTTAATCTTAAGCAATTCTATCTCGAAAATCAATATCGCATTTGGAGGAATGGCATCTCCTGCCCCATATTCCCCATATCCAAGTTTAGATGGAATGATAAGTTTTCGTTTACCACCTACTTTCATAGATACAACTCCTTCATCCCAGCCCTTGATAACCTGTCCCTGTCCTAAAGTAAAGATGAATGGCTTATCACGTTTTTTTGAGCTGTCAAACATCGTGCCATCTTCAAGCCAGCCGGTATAGTGGACGGATACTCGTGACCCAATCGTGGGTGAAGCACCTGTGCCTATAACCATATCTACATACTGCAGTCCTGATGGCATAAGAACCAATTTTTCAGTCTTCTCCTCGGATTCGCATCCGACCAACAGGAACATAAGCAAAACCATAGCGATGGAGAAAATAGCATTAGGAATCATCAATTTCATTTCAAATCACCTCCTTATCTGCACTATAATACACCACATTAGAAAGTCAACACTTTTTTCAAAACATTCATATTTTTTTAGGGTAAAGCTTAAATCTCTTGAAATAACTCCAATTTGCAAAAAGGTGAGAAGGTGATACCTCATAATGACTTACAGACAATAACTTATTATGATTTTGCAGAATTGTCAAGAAAAAACAAGCTACAGGAAGAGCGTAATTCTCTCATAATTAGCATTATACTACCAGTTTTTCATCTTCGGGTTTCCATGCTGGGTCCACAATACACAAGAAAACTAAATCATTCGCTCCAGTGTTTTTTATTCTCTGAACTGAGTTCGGAGGAATGTAAATTACTTGTCCAGTAAATACTTTCTCTTTTTCGGTATCTATATACATTTCTCCTTCACCCTCCAATATATAATAGACTTCAGAACTCCTCAATCTATGTGCATAAGTAGTTTCACCCGATTTAACTTTTGCGTGAGCGAGGCTGTATCTTGTAACAATATCTTCCTTCAAGGGATTTAATAGTTCTCTCAAGGTTGTATTATCGCCTGCAACTATTTCTTCGCATTCCTTCAAGTCTTTTATAAGCATAATCTCCTCCCAACAAGGAATGTATATCAATTACATAACTTTGGCAAGGAAAAAAGGCACAAAGTCTCAAAGAGCACAAAGATTTTTTTGTTGCATTTTCAAAAGTCAATGATAATATCCAAAATTATGCGGAAGATAATTGCAAGAGGCGTTAGAGTCCATAACCTTAAAAACATTCGGGTAGAAATCCCAAAAGATAGATTCGTTGTGATTACAGGACTTTCTGGGAGTGGCAAATCCTCACTTGCTTTTGATACTATTTATGCAGAAGGTCAGCGAAGATATGTAGAGTCTCTCAGTGCGTATGCCCGTCAATTTCTGGGTGTTATGAAAAAGCCAGAAGTTGACCATATAGAAGGACTTTCGCCGGCAATATCAATAGGTCAGCGCAAACCATCAAAAAACCCTCGTTCCACCGTAGGAACTGTAACCGAGATTTATGACTACCTGCGACTACTTTTTGCTCGTATAGGAGTGCCTTATTGCTATAAATGTGGAAGAAAAATTGCCTCACAGACGCTTGACCAGATTGTTGACCGCATACTTGAGTTTCCTTCCGGAACCAAGATTCAGATATTAGCTCCTGTAGTAAGGGGAAGAAAGGGTGAATATCATGAGCTTTTCACTCGTATAAGGCGAAAGGGATTTGTCCGAGTAAGAGTAAATGGCAAGATTTATGATATTGATAAACTTCCCGCACTTGACCGATATAAGATTCACAATATTGAAATTGTGGTAGATAGACTTGTTATGAAAGATGGGATTCGCCATCGCCTTGCAGATTCTTGTGAAATCGCATTAGCTGAAGCAGAGGGTGTGATTTTTGTTGTGGAGACGACTTCAAAGGGTTCTGGGGTCAAAGGTTCAAAGGTTCAAGGGTCAAAGAGACGACTCGCAACTCCCGACTCGCAACTCCCAACTCATATATTTAGCACTAAGTTAGCTTGTCCTGTATGTGGTGTGGCTTACGAGGAAATAAGTCCGCGAATGTTTTCATTTAATTCTCCTTACGGAGCTTGCACTGAATGTGGAGGACTCGGAACTCAGCTTGATATAGATACCGAACTTATAATTACACATCCGTCTTTGACAGTAAATGAGGGAGTAATAGGTCCTTGGGGAGAACCAAGAAAAAAACTCTACTGGGGACTTTCCCAATGTCTTGAAAGACAAGGATTTGATAGCAGTGTTCTCGATGTTCCTTATGGTAAGTTACAAGATGAGGTGAAGAAGTTAATTCTTTATGGGGATAGGTATTTTCCGGGAGCAATTCCATTTATGCTTAAAAAATACAGAGAGACAGAATCAGATTGGGTAAGATGGGAAGTAGAGAAATATATGGTGATAGCTCCTTGTCCTGCGTGTAAAGGTGCGAGACTCAAGCCCGAATCGCTTTCAATTAAAATAACAGGCAAAAACATTCATTACTTGACTTCTTTATCAATAAAAGGATGCTACGAGTTCTTTGAGAATCTGAAATTAACTGAACGTGAAGCCAAGATTGGCTCTGAAATAATAAAAGAGGTCAGTCGCAGGTTAAAATTCCTACTTAATGTCGGGCTTGATTATATTACTTTATCAAGGAATGCAGATACTTTATCAGGTGGAGAGGATGAGAGGGTTCGGCTTGCGACTCAAATTGGCTCAGGGCTTGTTGGTGTAATTTATATACTTGATGAGCCGACCGTAGGTTTGCATCAGCGAGATACACAGCGACTCGTTAATACCTTAAAGCATCTAAGGGATATGGGAAATACTGTTCTTGTTGTAGAACACGATAAAT
>JAGMCN010000062.1 GCA_023129235.1 Caldifarciminota bacterium
AAAGATATATGGCGATGTTAAAGGAAGTGAAGGTGAAGTTTTAGTATGAAACGCAATCTTTTTGAGTATCATCCTATCTTGGGTTACAGGTTCATCCCTAGAATCAAGGCAAGGGTTAGCCATGAAAGCGGAGGTTATCTTGTTAAGTGCAATCAGGCAGGCTTTCGCTGCGAACATGAAGTTACAAAAGAAAAAACAAAGAACACTTTTCGGATTATATTATTTGGTGATTCATACACCGCGGGTGACGGTGTAAGCAACAAATATCGTTTTGGGGATGTGTTGGAATCAAGGTTCCCGCATATGGAAGTGCTTAATTTCGGTCTTCCAGGCTCAGGAACAGATCAGCATTATCTGGCATTCAAGGAATTCGCAAAAGACATCGAATATGACCTTCTGCTGATATGCCCTTTGACTGAGAACATAAGGCGTAATATGGTCTGGTATAGATTATCAAAAAGCATTGAGAAAAGAGAGATTGTTGCAATGCCAAAACCGTATTTTGCGCTCACGAACAATAAGTTGGTCCTGCATAACTCACCTGTGCCAAAAGAGGTATTGAGAGAAAGAGATCTGCAGAAACACCCTGAACTTAAGAAATATGTTGATGAAGGAGGAAGATTTTCACGTGTGGAAAAATTCCTAAGCAAGTATGCGCCATTTCTAAAAGATCCTATCCAGAAATTTACAAGATATCAGCCTATGCAGGAGTATAACAAGCCAAACAGTCCAGCTTGGTTGCTCATGAAGGCAATACTTGCAAAATGGGTTAAGGAAAGCGAGGCTACTGTGTTAATATGTCCTATTCCTGTTTATCAATATATTGAAAAGCTTTCCAGTTCGAAGAGTTTTAGAAAAAGGTTTTCTGAACTAGGAGAAGAGCTGGGAGTGGAGGTTGCAGATATCCTGCCAAGATTCTGGGAAGAGACAAAGCAAAGAAGGCGTGAGTGTAGGTTTGAGAAAGACCAGCATCCCACACCTTTGGGACATAAAATTATTGCAGAAGGAATGGCGCCTTACATTGAAAAATACTATAATAAATGGAGGGAAACTGCATGAAGGCAATTTATGTTCTTGGTATCTCTGCATTTTATCATGATTCTGCTGCATCTTTGGTCAAAGACGGTGAGATTATTGCTGCTGTTCAAGAAGAGCGATTTTCCAGGAAAAAAAATGACCCAAGATTCCCAAGACAGGCAATACAGTACTGCCTGGAAGAGGCAGAGATAGAGCCTGAGGATCTGAAAGCAGTGATATTCTATGACAGTCCTGTTCTGACTTTTGACAGAATAATGAAAACAATGGTTGATGTTGGCTCTAAGGCCTTAGAGCCCTGGGTCAAAGGAGCTCCTGGCTGGCTGAGTGCGAAGCTTTTCGTCAAGAAGCTTATAAAGGAAGAGCTCAAGTACGATGTGTGTGTACTATTTGCTGAGCATCACTTCTCGCATGCAGCTTCTGCCTTTTATCCGTCGCCGTTTAATGAAGCCACCATACTTACAATAGACGGCGTTGGAGAGTGGAGTACTCTGGCGCTAGGCTATGGTGACAGCAAGGGCATACACATTCTCCGGGAAATTCATTTTCCTCATTCTTTGGGATTGCTGTATAGTGCCTTTACGCAGTTCTGCGGGTTCAAGGTCAATTTTGGGGAGTATAAGCTTATGGGCCTGGCGCCTTATGGCGAGCCGAAATATGTTGACATAATTAAGAGAGAGCTTATTGACATTAAAGACGATGGCTCGTTCCGGCTGAACATGAAATATTTTGGTTATCTTGATTCGCTGGTAATGACCAACGAAAACTTTCATAAGCTGTTTGGCGGACCACCCCGCGAGAGAGAGTTACCTATTACAAAAAGAGAAATGGACCTCGCGGCCTCAATCCAGAGAGTGACAGAAGAGGTTGTTCTTAAGCTGTGCAGGCATGCTCGCGAGCTTACGGGCAAAAAAAATATCTGTCTTGCAGGCGGTGTTGCGCTAAACTGCGTGGCAAATGGAAAGCTCCTGTTGGAGAAGATGTTCAACAATATCTGGATACAGCCTGCAGCAGGCGATGCAGGAGGCTCTTTGGGTGCAGCATTATTGGCAATGCATGAATACTTCAATGTTCCACGCCCTAAAGCGGATTCAAAGAGAGATAGTCAAAAAGGCAGTTATCTCGGGCCAGGGTTCAGCAATGCTGAAATAAAGGCATTCCTCGACAACAACGGATATCCATACAGGGAAGTAAGCGATGATGAACGTGCAATGATCGTTGCCAAGGAAATTACCAACGGCAAGATAGTCGGATACATGGTTGGCAGAATGGAATTTGGTCCAAGAGCATTGGGTGCAAGATCTATCCTTGGTGATGCACAAAACACCAAAACCCAGTCAGTGATGAACTTGAAGATAAAATACCGAGAATCCTTCAGGCCTTTTGCGCCGTCGGTATTGGCGAAAAGATGCAGTGATTATTTCGAGCTTGATGTGCTTAGTCCGTATATGCTTCTTGTAGCACCGGTACGTAAGGAACGTAGGCTTCAGGTCGAGAAGTTAGAGCCTGATAATATTCTCGAGATCGTCAACCAGACGAGAAGCGATATACCTGCTGTAACTCATGTTGACTACAGTGCTCGCATTCAGACAGTAGATGCAAGAGAGAAGCCGGATTATTACCAGCTTATAAAAGAGTTTGAAAAGCTGACTGGATATGGTGTCATTGTAAATACATCGTTTAATGTGAGAGGAGAGCCGATTGTATGCACCCCACAAGATGCATACAAGTGCTTCATGCGGACAGAGATGGATATGCTTGTGATGGAAAACCAGATATTGTACAAGAATGAACAGCCGGAATTTAAAGATGTAGAAAACTGGAGGGATGAATATGAGCTCGACTGAAAAACAGGAGAAAGCACTAATCAAGTTCTTCAACAACGAGATTTTACCCCTGCATCAAAAAATGGAAAAAACCGTTCTTTCTGGTGACAAAGAAAAAGAGAGCTATTTTATTGTCAGGGAACGGAAGACAATGGATAAGAAAAACTTTGAGCTTTCCTTGGGAAACGAAAAGGAGATTATTGCTGCTTTGGAGAGCATTTGGGATGACACGCCGCTGAAACCAATTGCGAAAAAGATAATGAAACTAAATCCTCTCTTCAAAGAAATACAGCAAAGCGATTCTGTTTCGCCTTTTATCTATGAGATGTTTTAGGAGGAAAAAATAGAAAATGTTTATAACCGTGTTCAAACAGGATGTACAGAATATGCCAAATCTAAACCTTAATCTTCTCTACTTTGTCCCTTGTGGACTGCATACTGGTGTTGGAGGAGGAGCACGACTAAAAAATATGATAGATGTTTTTGAGCAATTGAGAGTAAATATACAATTGATTTCTTATATATCAAAAGAAGAATTTAAAATTAAACATGAGCGAACGAGTGATTTTCTAAATACAACAACAATTTATATTCCAAAGTCATTACCAAAGTTTTTAAAAGCATTTGCAATTCCATTAATTATTATACATGGATTGAAATATATTAGAAGAAGTGACATCCTGTTTGCACATTCACCATGTGTAACATCTGGTTTTCCAGCGATGATTCTCGCTAAAATGTTCAACAAGCCATTAATTATTGATCACATGGATGTTAAAGACCCGGATACACCTAAATTTATTTTTAATAGCATGTTAAAAAATTCGACGATTGTTTTTGCAATAAGTCATTATTTAGTTGATGAAACTAAAAGATATGGCTGTAAAAACGTTGTTTATCTTCCTATTTTCATAAATACAAATGTTTTTCAAAGAGATGTTTTAGAAAGGGAGAAAATAAGAAATGGATTGGCAATAAACGATAAAGAGATTTTAATAGGGTACGCAGGATCTTTCTCACCGGTCATGGGTGTGCCGTTTCTACTCGAAGCGTTCAAAAACTTAGTTAAAAGATATGAAAATATTAAACTAATTGTGATTGGTGGAAGAAATGTGCCGAGTTCAGACAATGTACCACTACTTATAGATGAATTGACACTAAAAGAAAAAGTTATTCTTATTCCTCAACAACCCCACGAACTGATCCCAAAATACCTTTCGGCATGTGATATTGTCTGTTCACCTATGATTAATTGTGAAGTGAATAGGGCGGCTAATCCGATAAAAGTTTACGAGTATATGTCAATGAGTTTACCCACGGTTGTATCGGCGGTAGGTGAAGTTTCAAATGTCATAGAAAATGGTGTTAATGGATTTTTGGTTAAACCGGGTGATATCAAAGATTTAGAAGAGAAGTTAGAGTGGATTATATTAAATCCAGACCGTTCGAAAGAGATAGGAGAAAATGGGAGAAAGAAAGTAATGGAGAAGTATAGTTATGATGCAATTAGAGATACGATTAAACAGTCAATAAGTGAAATCATAGATATGAAGAACGGGGACAAAAGGAGGAATGAATAATGGTAAATCATCAAAATGTGATTAGAAGAATAGGAAGAGTGATTAGAGATGGGAGTATATGGGCGTATGTCATCGGTGTTCTGTCAGTGCCTATAAGCATAGTGGTTATTTTGAATTCAAAAACCATTCATAAGGCCTATAAAATGACTCTCTTTAAAAAGTTTAAGTTAGGCTTCAAAATGTTTTATAATTCATTATTAATCTCAACAGGAACAAGTTATAAGGCACATTTGGCGATGGCATTAAAGATACTAGAAACTCCTCCTGAGATAAAAGGTGACGTAATAGAGTGTGGAACGTGGAAAGGTGGAAGTGCGGCAAACTTGTCATTAGCTTGTAAAATCGCAGGAAGAAAATTAAAGATATATGATTCATTTGAGGGGCTTCCTGCCGGGAAAAAAGGTGATCGTGAAGCACGACACTATAAAAAAGGCGATTATAACGGCACTCTCGAAGAAGTTGAGCGCAATATTGAGAAATATGGGGAGATAGAATGTTGCGAGTTTATCAAGGGTTGGTTTAAGGATACGTTACCAGAGTTAAAGTCGCCAGTTTTATTAGCCTTTCTCGATGTAGATCTGGAGGCCTCTTTAGATACCTGCGTTAAAAATATATGGTCAAATTTAGTTGATGAAGGTTTTATTTTTTCCGACGAATGTGTTGGCACAGACTATATAGCATTATTCTACTCTGAAAAGTGGTGGAAATTGAACTTCAATAGAACCCCTCCAGGTTTTATCGGTGCAGGAACTGGTATAGCTTTTGGGAACTATTACATTGGTCCTTGGTCTGAGAAGAGCAATCACCCACTACAACGAGCTGGTACGGGGGGGTACACTATAAAGTCTATGTCTGGATACTGGTCTTATTATCCTGATAAAATACAACAAGAAAAAGAGGAGTGAGGAATGATAAAGCATCAAAGTATGATCAGAAGAATAAGAAGCGTGATTGGAGATGAGAGATAAATCATGGGACAATATATCAACCTACTTAAGAGCCTATATCTGAACAGACCATCACCTATCTCCGTCAGCATCAATCTAACGAACAAATGCAATCAACATTGTATCTATTGCGAAGTTGGGCAGGGACTCGTTAAAATCGAAAAGCCATTATTGGTTCCGGATGATCTTAAATGGATAATAGACGAAATGAATCAGTCGGGAATACCTACTTTATCGCTTGGAGGGGGTGAACCATTGCTCTTCAAAGACATCTTTGAGGTCATTCAATATGCTCATAAATTTGGGATAAAATCTTCTATAATGACAAACGGGATGCTTTTGCCACGTTTATCACAGGCTAAAATAGAGTTGCTGAAAGAATGCGAAACTACCATAGCCGTATCGATTGATTCCTTTTCAACTGATAAAGAGGAATGCATAAGAGGTGTCAAGAACGCGCTTTCATTGCCAATCGAGGGTATTAACATTCTTGTTAAGCAACAGATATCGGTGGATATAATGACCGTGATTTCTGCCCATAATTACCAGGATTTGTTCGATATTGTAGTAAATGCAAATCAGTTAGGTGTCAATTCGGTTGATTTTCAGCCGGTAATTTTTGTATCTTGTTTTCCTGAAGTGGAACCTATCCCCGACAAGAAACGCTTTAATGTACAACCCGATCACTTGACAGAAATTGAAGATCAATTTCAAAGGA
>JAGMCN010000063.1 GCA_023129235.1 Caldifarciminota bacterium
ATTGTATCAGAAAAAATAAAGCAGATTAGGAAGTTATCAAAAGAGGGGAATTATCAAGAACTTATTCCTGCCTGTCAGGAAATGATTTACTATTGCAAAAAAGAGCTTCAAGAAAAAACTGCAGATGTTCAAAAGATAAGAGAAATCAAAGCTAATATAGGCAACTGTTATTACACAATAGCTAACAGCTATTACGCACAGAGTAAATATGAGCAGGCGTTAGAATACTTTCAGGAATTAATATCTAACTATGCTGAGGAAACAGGGTTGGGAGACATTGCTCAAGTGAATATTGGTAATTGTTATCATGAATTACACAGATACGAACAGGCTGTCGATCAGTTTAGGAAAGCCATACAGGATTATCCTAGCTCTTCTAACTTACCGTTTGCCTATTACTTAATGGCCTGGTGCTACTTCATGGAAAAGGATTATCAATCATCTGAGCAGGTTTACAGGGAACTGTTAGATAAGTATCCAGAAGGTGAATACTACAGCAGAGAATTTGTCCAGTATAATATTGCGGAGTGCCTTCGGTTTGCGGGAGATTTTCCATCAGCAGAGAAAGAGTTTAAAGGATATATCAGCCAATATCCTCAGGGAAAATACCTTCAAGATGTTCACGAGGGGCTTGTCGTTTGTTATGGCAAGCAAGGCAAATTACCAGAATTCTTCAATGAATTATCGAAATTGAAGAAAATGCAGAGAGAATTAATAATTATTTGCATAGTGCTTTTCGGGGGAAGCATCTTAATTCTAACATTAATCATTTTGGGGATAAGATATTACTACAAGAAGAAGGGAGCGACAATCCTGTATCCGCAAATCAAATGGAAGCTCAGGGATATGGTAGCAGTTTTATTCTTATTCTTTGCTGTGCCATTAGTGACAAGTTTTGTATGGAAAGAGCTATTTCTCGGGATGATAATGGGAAACATAATGGTCGTTGGCATAATAAGTTACATCGTCCTATTCAAATACAAACTAAGAATATCTGCTTTAGGATTCAAAAAAGTAAGGTTCAAGACATCAATTAAGTATGTTGTGTCAGGAGTAATTATCTGTGGACTTTTCAGCTTTATCTATGAATTCTGTGCAGAAAAACTCTTTCATATAGAACATGTTCAGTTTTTTTCTCAACTGCTTCTTTCTATGAAAGCGAAAGGACAATTATTCTTCCCGCTTCTTCTTGCAATAATAGTGGCTCCTTTTTGTGAAGAGGTTTTGTTTAGAGGATTTCTATACTCCGGGATAAAGAAGTATTTGGGCATAAGATGGGCTATTATTTTGAGTGCTTTATTCTTTGGATTTGCACATCTCGAATGGGTAATCATAATTCCATTGATTTTTGTAGGTGCAGTATGTGCCTATCTCTATGAAAAAAGTAATTCACTCTGGATTCCAATAACAGTACATATCTTAAACAACGCTATATCAGTGATCTGGGTAGTTACTAAATGTTCTTGAGCTCCAATTTCTGCCAACAACCATGAAAAGTCCATTTCTAAATTTGAAATTTTTCCGGTGAGGTTGTGTCAAAAAGCTGATGGTGATTATACAAAAAGTGATTGCAGAATTGACATGGACAAAACGATGAAAAACCGAAATATAAAGATACCAATTGGGTCTAAGATAACTCTTGTGGCTGTTGTTATGGTTGTGATTCCCATCATTGTTCTATGCTGCTTTGGTATCAGGTTATCTTTGAGACAACGGTCCATGGCAGAGAAAACATTGGTTGACGGTTACCATGCTCTCTTAAAAACCAAGGCAGACGAAATTGAAAGATCGGTGCATGAATTAGAATCGTCTGCTAAAGAATTTCTCAAGTCAGGTGAGTTTGATACCATTCATGCAAGATTAATAACACTGAAGGATGAGAATCCGCTTGTCGAACAGATTTTCTTTTTGAATCCCGAAGGTCATTTAGTTTTTCCCAGAGCTAAAGACAGGGGGGACCAGAGAAAAATTAAGTTGGAAGCTGGAGACGAAAACAGAATTGCTGAGAATTATATTAGAGAAGGCAGCAAGTATGAATTTAGAGAAAAGGATATCGAAAAGGCTATAGAATACTACGGGAAATGCATCAACTCAAAATCCAGTCCTCAGCAACGGGCAAAAGCTTTATTCGGTTTTGCTTCCTGCTTCTTTAAGCTTAAGAAATATGACATGGCTGCTTCTCAATATGGGAAATTAATAACTGAACATTCAAGCATGCTCGAATTATCTAACCCTTACTTATTGCTCACTGCTCAATATCAGATGGCTAAAGCAAAAGAAGAATTGAACGACCGGCAGGGAGCAATGGACGGATATCTCACTCTTTATGAAGGTATCATATCTGGTAAATTTATTGCCGGTGATGAAGAGGAATCCGAATACTTCAAGATAAAATTAAAAGGGGCATTAGCTGAGTTGATGAAAAACACGGTTCTTCCTTCTACATTTAAAGAAAGGTTTGAAAAAGCAAAACAGGAGGAATTTAAGAGCAGAAAAGAAAAGGAATTTCTTGAAGTTTTAAATAAATGGTTAGTTGTAAAACTGCGATTAGATACAGCAAGGCAAGGATTCGAAGCAGGCAGATTTAAACACTTCTATGAGAACATCCATGGCAAACCCTATCAGATTGCTTACACACCCATTTACGAAGATGAGCGGTATGCTGGTATATTGGGGTTCAAGATAGCTCTGGACTACATCAGCTCTGAAATATTGGCAAAAGTATTGAGCAATCTTACTCTCAGCGGCAATTTGACTATTTCGGTGTTAGATGAAACCGGCAAACCAATCTATGGACCAGACCCTGCTTCAAGAGAATGTATTACCTCTGAAAGTTTTAGTAATATTCTCCCATTTTGGAGGATTACCATCTTACATACAGGAGGCAATTCCATTAGGGATATGGCTAAGAAACAGTCACAAGTTTACATAGCTCTTATGGTTCTTATGATAGCTCTTATCTGCATCGGGACATGTTTGACACTGCGGAATGTACTGAGAGAGATTCAGTTATCCGGAATGAAATCAGATTTTGTTTCTAATGTCTCTCACGAGTTAAAAACTCCGCTTGCCTTAATCAGGTTATTTGGAGAAACATTAGAGATGGGCCGCGTTGAGACAAAGGAGAAAGCGCAGGAGTACTACAGGGTAATAATAAGAGAGTGTGAACGCTTGACTCAGCTCATAAACAATGTCCTCAATTTCTCCAGGATTGATTCCGCAAAGGAACATTATGAGTTTGAATATGTTGACATGGCCGGTGTCGTTCAGGATGTTGTAGATACCTATAAGTTTCAATTGGATAAAGAGGGTTTCAAAGTGGAAACTGAGATAGATAGAGACATTCCAATGGCGCTGATAGATAAGGATGCTATCTCTCAAGTGATATCGAACCTGGTCGATAATGCCATAAAGTTCTCTAAGGATGAGAAAAAGCTGACAGTTAATCTGAAACGGGAGGAGAAATCTATTCTGATTGAAGTAATAGATAGCGGTGTTGGTATTGATGAGAAAGAGCAGGGAAAAATATTTGATAAGTTCTATCGGGTTAGAGATGAACTGGCGGGAGAGACAAAAGGAAGTGGATTGGGATTAACCTTAGTCAAACATATAGTTGAGGCACATAATGGTAAGATAACTGTTGCCAGTGACAAAGGAAGCGGAAGTAAATTTTCAATCCTGATTCCTGAGGAGGGACAGAAATCGTAATGGAAAAGATACTGATTATTGAAGATGAGATAGATATGGTAAGAGGACTAAAAGATAACCTGGAGTATGAGGGGTACAAAGTCATTTCAGCCGGAGACGGTTTAGAGGGAATTGCCCGGACTCAAAAGGAAAAGCCGGATCTGATTATCCTGGATATAATGCTGCCAAAGATGAACGGTTTTGATGTATGCAAAGAGTTAAGAGCAAAAAAAATAAATATCCCCGTATTAATGTTGACGGCTAAGGGAGAAGAAGTAGATAAAGTTTTAGGGCTTGAGATAGGAGCAGATGATTATGTTACCAAGCCATTCAGCGTAAGGGAACTCCTGGCTCGTGTAAAAGCTCTGTTGAGAAGAACGGGAAAACCATACGAGCAGATTAAGAGCTATGAGTTTGGCAATGTGAAACTTGATTTTAAGAAATGTATCGCAACGAAGAGAAAGAAAAAAATCGAGCTGAGTTATTTTGAAGTTGAAATACTAAAACTTCTGATTGCCCATAAAGATGAACCGGTCACCCGGGAGGAAATTTTAGACCAAATATGGGGGCTGGAAGCATACCCAACCAACCGAACAGTAGATAACTATGTTGTAAGATTAAGGCAGAAACTGGAAGATGACCCTAAAGCTCCTGAACATATTGTAACAGTTCACAGGATAGGATATAAATTCCTGCCTTAATATTTTACAACTTTTTACATCTTTTTACATTCTGATGGCAACCCCTTTTTTCTGGTATGTTATACTTCAGTTGAAAATTCAGTAAAGGAAATGGGGTGTCAAAAGTTGCATAAAAGTTGTCATTCCTGCGAATGCA
>JAGMCN010000064.1 GCA_023129235.1 Caldifarciminota bacterium
GGATACAATTGGGCAGGTATTCGACGCTCGTGCCGAGGTTGATAACGAGGAAGGAGATTAGGGATGATGAAGCATAGATATAATTTCCACCACAATACATATATATCCTCTCAAAAGAACAGAAATAAATCAGTTTTGCGATAGCTTTTATATCACTGGTGTTAAAATTAAATTGGTTGATACGCAAACTCAAGTTTGGATATATCAAAGTTTGTACAGGATTATGAAGGGGGAGTATAATTAAAGGAAAAAGAGGAGGTATAAATGATAGTAGTAGGAGGTACTGAAATTCCCACAGTAGAGGAAGTATCAGAAGAAAGACTTACTGCTATACTTGATGAAATAATCATGTTTGCAAGGTCGAATCCTCAAGAGCCCGAAAGAGAAACTTTTGATTTTAAACGGGAATTAAATATTTCTAAAAAACCTGAAATAAGAAAGGATTTTTCATCCTTTGCTAATACGCGTGGAGGGTTAATAATAGTCGGGGTTGACGAGCAAAGAGACTACCAATTGATAAATCCGAAGATTCCTAGAGGTGAACAACTTAGCCAAATACTTTCGACCGATAGTTATATTTGTCCTCCTGTGAAATTTTCTTCACGCACTATTGCATATCAGGGTAAAACTGTGCTTCTTTATGATATCCCTGAAAGTCATGTGCCGATAGAAGTAAAAAGCAATGCCCAATGGGTAGCATATGGCAGGATTAATAACACTACGAAAATATTAAGTACTGTAGAACTCATGTTAAAGTTCTATCGAGGCGTAAAAAAGCTACCTGAAGATGCACAAATGAGCATCCCACAATTGGGCTTCTATCATTCTAAAGATGATTCGAGAGAACCATTTATCAAATGGACTATTAAAAATAAAGAGGAGCTTTATAAGCAGTTAAAGCTTATGTTGAGGCCTCTAATACCAATTCCCTTACCAATTATACCTTTTCAGTATCATCCTGAACTCTATTATAGTTATACAGGATGGTACGGAGATTATGGAAGACTGCTTGACGTTATCGATAGCATAGAAAATAAGCTTCAAGAGTTGGGCATAAGTTTTGAAGTTTGGACAGTTCCTCTTGGTGGAGCAAGGACATACTCAGAAGATCACCACTATATTAGCGGTTGTGGTGCTCAAAATCTTAAGACATGTTTAGAAGAAGTGCATAAAAAACAACAGGTTACTAGATTTGTATGGATTTTATTTAGCCCTGGCCCTGTAATAGAGATAGTTATCGGAGAACTTTATAAAAACCATTGCGATATTAAGGTTCTGTCGGTATTCCACTTCATTCCAAACAATTTTCCTTTTATCTCAATAGATGATGCTGGTAGAGTTATTTTGGAACCTTTACCAGCATATAAAATGGAATGGTGGACAAAAGATTGTGTAACAGAGGGGGGACTTCCAATCAAAGTTGAATGGCGAGAAGACCTTTCTGATGATTTATTAGCTCCACTACTATCAGCACAAATTAAGGGATATTTTGGTGACAAGCCACGACCACGCAGTTATGATCTTCCATTTAGGACAAGAGGTCTTACTCTTCTGGAGGTAACCAGCCCATCCGATAAATTTCCCAGGAATTGCCACCCCCTAATTACTAACGTGGCACCCATTTTTTGCCACATAAGCTCCGCTCCAAGGGGTCTTAATGATAAAAATGGAGTGAAAATTGGAGGAATGAAATTGAGTACACTTTCTTTTTCACAGTATCCTATCCATGACTTAACTCTTGTTTTGTTTAGTATAGATTGTTATGTGAATCAATCACAATCATACAAAATGGTGATGAAAAATGAATGATTTTCGTTGCCCTCATTCCATGACGCTAACATAGAGCATAGGGCATAGGGCCTTCCTTCGCTAGGGGGAGAAATAGAAAGTTGCATTTTCTATACATATGCATTCAATGGATGAAGGGTAGGATAGTTTAGTAATAGAAAGATGACAAAAGAGAAGGTGACAGAAGAAGAGGACCAAGCGAAATATAGGCAAGAGATATGGGATTCCGTACCCAAAGGCGAGGTTTATCACGTACCAACGAATCCAGACGATTTTTTTACGGGAATCTCCTATGACATATCAC
>JAGMCN010000065.1 GCA_023129235.1 Caldifarciminota bacterium
TCTCAGGACGATTTCATCTTTAGTGGCACTATTAAAGACAACATAAGATTGAGGAATTACAAGATTTCTGATGCCGAGATAAAACGTGCTGCAGAGCTCGTGAATGCCGATAAATTCATACAACGACTGCCGCAGGGCTATGACCAACCAGTCAAAGAAAGAGGAGCGAACTTATCTTGCGGGGAACTTCAATTACTCTCTTTTGCAAGAGCAGTTGCGACAAATCCGAAAATACTAATCCTTGACGAAGCTACTCGTGAAATAGATTCAGAGACAGAGAAATTGATACAGGATGCGATTGTTCATCTTCTCGAAGGGCGAACATCTATCGTAATAGCACATAGATTATCTACTATCAAGAATGTAGATCGCATAATAGTCTTGCATCGTGGAGAAATAATAGAAGAAGGAACACATCACGAGCTTTTGAAAAAGGGAGGTGCTTACAAGACCTTGTATGAACTTCAATATAAATAACAGTTTCTAAATCTTGAATAATATCAAATGTCAAAGCTCAAATATCAAAATCGCACACAGATGTTCACAGATAAGACAGATTTCCACAGTCTTGATTTATTGAAATTATTCAAATCTGTGTTTATCATTTCAATCTGTGTAAATCTGTGTGCTAATGTTTTTTCTTTGTGCCTTTGTGGTTAATCTTTATCTAATGAAATGAAACTGACTAAATATATTTGGACAAGAAAGACTATTCATCTATCAGCATCTCTCTTGCCGATTCTTTATTATCACTTCTTTTCTCGCTATCAATTCTTCATAATCACACTCATCCTCACTCTCATCGCTCTATTAACCGAATTCCTGAGATTCAAGAACGAAAGGTTTGCCTGCTTATTCTATAAAGTCTTTGGCAAATTGCTCTGGGCTCACGAATCACACACTCTCGCTGCTTCGACTACATTTATTATAGGAGCTCTCATCGCCACCGCACTTTTCTCGAAAACAATCACTGTAACCGTCTTGCTATTCCTCACTTTTGGGGATACGATTGCTTATTTTGTGGGAAACACGATAGGGAGAATCAAACTATTTGGCGAAAAGACTCTGGAGGGTGCTATTGCTTGCTTCCTTATGTCGTTGATTATTGCCTTAATGATTCCGGGTATAAAGCTATGGCAAGGGGTTCTTGGGGCTCTCGTTGCCTCTGTAGTTGAACTCCTCCCATGGCGCATAGATGATAACTTCTCCATTCCCATAATCTCAGGTGCCTTCCTCCAACTCTTCACTCATATCTGAACATTTTCACAACGGGGTAGATGAGAGTTCTTGCTCTCATTCCGTCAACCGACGGATTGAAGCAAGTCCGTCATCCGTTAGCCAACGGATTGGGTGAATATATATGGAGATATAACAAGAGACACTTTTCTAATAAACAGAAACTTGACAAATTTTTTGGGTTACTTTATAATTGTAAACTAATACAATTTAGTAGATAGAATAACACTTTACCTTTAATTTTACACCGCAAATTCAAAATCTCAACCCTTTCTCCGAAAAAAACTTGACATTTCTAAAGTATCCTATACATTTTTGCATAATGAAAAAGTTTTCTCTCATTTTAGGCACGATGTTCTTATGGAACTTATCACACGCAGAATTTCCTAAAAGGACTCCACTTACTCTGTTTTATGCAGATACATTTTGTGGAGATTACACTGCAAAAGGAGTAGGAATTCGCGGTACTTGGTCAGGAGATATTGTAATTAGTGATATTCCAGGAGGTGCTACAGTAAAAAAAGCTTGGCTCTATTGGATGTTTCTTAAACCCACTTGCCCAGCTGGAAATGGAGATTTTGATGGTCATCCTATTACAGGAACCTGCATAGGAAGAGATATAGACCCTGGTTGGGCTCCTTCTGATAGCTCTTTCGCTTTTAGAAAAGAGGTAACCCCTTGGGTCTCAGGTAATGGAACTTATCCTGTTAGTTTTAGCCATTCAGGGGCGTGGGTACGAGGAGAAGGAGCAAGCTTGGTAGTATTATATGAAAAAGCCACAGACCCAGAAAAAGTCTTCTTAATATATGATGGAAATGTAGAATTAGAGGGTAGTGGAATAGCAGGAAGGATAAGAACATACGACTGGACAATGCAAAGCTTTAAAGCTGATAATCCTGTAACTTCTGCAAAAATTACTTACATTATTGGTGATGGTCAAGAAGAACCAACCATAAGAATTGATTCAGTTTATTATAATAGCTCCTTATTGGATACAAATTGCGCATCTCAATCTGATGGTGAATACTGGGATACTAAAACTTATGATGTAACTGCTCTTACACCCGGAGGAAGTACTCAAGCTTCTTGTAGAATCGCAGTAAATCCTCCTCCCAGTGACCTCATCTGTTTAGAGGCATGCATTCTTGCTGTATCTTATAATAGTACCGGAGGAATAGAAGAGGATATAAACCACAAGACCCAAACCATAAAATTAGAGGTTTATCCTACCCCATTAAGTCAATCTGCGGTCATCAGTTATCAGTTGCCAGCCGAAAGTCCAATCTCGTTAGAGATTTTTGACCTTTCTGGAAAACTGGTGGAAAGCTTACTTCCTGCATCTCAAGGTCGTGGGTACTATGAAATGAACTGGAATACACAAGAAATACCCTCTGGTATTTATTTTGCGAGACTCAAAACAGACAATCATAAAGTAACAAAAAAGATAGTAATAGCACGTTAACTCAGATTATAATCCTTCCAGAAGTTTTTGGATTATATCTGTCCAAATTCCCCTTCTAACTCAATCCTGGTTTATGTTATACGAGCACTATTTCAAGAGCTTTCTCGTCAACTTACCTCCCATTATTTTGGATAATTTTATTGACGATTTTATAGAGGGTGGTTATGTAGGGTCATCAGCCAAAAAGGAAATCGTTTTTTCTTGACAAGGATGGAGAAAGGCATATTTTTTAGATAATGCTTTTTTGTTTGCTTTTTCTTCTCGGACAACAACAAATTTTACCCAACGGGTCAGTGCTTGAGATTTCGAGAGAAATAAGACTTCCTATACCTATTCTACCTATTCAACAAATGATTTCTCCTCCCACTGAAGTTCAGGTATTTGATAACCCTAACGATAAAGGAAGTTCCATTACGATAGAATGGAAACTTTCTTCAGATGATTCTATGGTTTCTCGTTATGAGATTTTCAGGTCCGACGGTGAAGAATATAAATCAATAGGGATAGCCATACGAAGCTCAAATAGATACGATGACCAGGATGTAGTTGATGGGAAGGAATATTGGTATAAAATCAGGGCGATTGATAGAGATTCTGAAGATATATATGCAGATTCAAAAGTGGCAGGTCCTGTAGTGTCCATTGCACAATGGTTTCATCGTGGCAGGTGGAATGCTTTGATTTTAGGTATAATAGTTTGTGGGTTGTCTCTTTTATATATAAGGAAGGCGAAGAGAGGCGATCCGCTTTTTATACGAAG
>JAGMCN010000066.1 GCA_023129235.1 Caldifarciminota bacterium
TAACATTATATCTCGGATGAGCAATCTTCCTTAAATGCTCGAGATATCCGCTGGAAAGCTTTGCTTGCTTTTTCCCACGAAGTCGCGATTCTATCTTTTCTTTCTCGGTTGCGAAATCGGGCTTATTTATCTTTATCCTCTCATATACCTTCACGATATACCAACTATTGCCACTTCGTATTGGATGAGAAATATCACCGGGTCTCAAAGAGAACGCAACCCTCTCTAAACCAGGATTAAGTTCCCCCCACTTCACCTGTCTTATTTTCCCACAACCTGTGCATCCCGTATGCTCAAGAGCAACCTCGCCGAAATCCTTTCCTTTTCTTAAATCCTTATAGATAGCTTTAAGCTTACTTTTGTCTTTCACTATCATCTGTGAAATTTTTATCTCTGTTCCAAGCTTCCACCACCATTCTCGAACTTTCCAGGAGCTCACTTTCGTTTTACTAACAACTGCCCGTTCATAAAGCTTGCCAACTGTGAGACGATTCTTGAACTTCTCGAGCTCAGGCTCTACTTTCTCCAAATACCCCTTATCATAGGCATCTATCAGCATAAGTTTTTCCTCTATTAACTTATCGAGCGTGGCTTTCTTTAGAGAATCAACGTCCGCTCCTTTTCTTGGGTTGTATTGTTTTGAAAATTCTGCTACATCAATAGTATAATCTCCAACTTGAGCAACTGATTTCCCTTCTCCGTAAGAATACCCCCAAACACCTACAATAAATACTCCTATACATAAAATATTGTGTCTCATCTTTCCTCCTTTTGCAAAATTTAGCATTGAATAATCTTTTGTCAAGCAAAAAAGATTTAGCAGTGATTACCTCTGGGGATAGATTACAATGTCATATTTAGTGACACCTTGAAGCCATCAAAAGGGCTAACCCACCGACATACACCACCAGAACAAACAAGACCACCCTTTTCCTTGCCACCCCATACTTCAAAAAATACTTTGGAAGAAGGTTCAATTTTTACTCCGATTCCATACCATTCTGTCCCGGGAGCATCTTCAATTACTTCTTTAGAACGACGAGTATAATCTAAACACATTGCAAAAATCTCATAAATCGGAAATTCAATAGCTAATCCAATATCCATAAATGGTATGATGGGATCACCTGCCATTGCTGTTACATCTACTTTCTGCATAGAAAGAGTTGTTTCAATGTCTTTAAAGCTACCATAGATTTCCCCTGTCCATTCTCTTCGCTTATCAAAATGCGTGTCAACCCCATCAAGGGATAAAAACTTTAATAAGCCATAAAAATCCATAAGCTCTGCTTTTAAATAGTATTCGAGTATCCTCTTCGCTTCCGTTGTATCCTTGTTTCCTATGTCTGAATGTGAAAGAGTTAGCATCAAATCTCCGAAGGTTTTTTCTCCAGTTACTTGAAACCCAATCCCATTACAGGTTATCTTTTGTCCTTCGTCTATCTGGTATCCACTTTGATTAATGGTAGGCAATAAGTTATACCTATAGCCGATGCCGCCAACACTTAATGAGTCATAGTTCATAAACTGAAGATTAAACCCATAAGACCCAATATATGTATCTAAACTTGAGTATATTCCCCATCCACTTTTTTCTTTGTATTTTTTGCGACTGGGATGTAGTTTTCTACTCATCCAACCGGATCTTTGAGCTGCTTCCAGATACAATGAAATCCAATTATGACGGAATTCAAAATCTATTCCACCCAGATTTGTGTACAAAGTATCTTCCATTTCAACGCGTAATCCTCGACCAGATAGTGAAATGCCATAATTAGACAATAAGGAAGTTGAAACATCAAACCCAAATAGGACATCAGATGTATCATTTAGGACATTATAATTTTTCTGCAATCTATCAATTTCCCATGGCACTCCCCAAATTTCTGACATTTTAAACCACGGTAACTTTGTTTCAATTTTTATACCTTGAATTCGACGGTCTCTACCCGATGCTTCCATAGGTTCCATCCCAATAATAAGCCCTTGTCCAAGAGTATAATAAAAATCTCCAAGTGTTGCAGAAATTTTATCACTCTCAAAGCCAATATCTTTCCAGGATATAAGTGCAAGAGCTGTATTCTTAAGACCAAATTCCTGATTCAACTTAGCAGTATACAAGAACTCAAATCCTCCCCTGAAATGAGATTCTGAGAACCCGACAGAGATTTTATCTTCCACGACAGTCCCGCTGTCTTCTTTTATACCATACTGATTGTACCAACTTCCATACTCGGTCTCAATCGTCTTTTTGGCTCTAAATTCAACAGCTGAAGCTAAAATCGGAAGTATTAAAAGAACACAGGAAATTTTAAATCGCATAGATATTAAGTAAAAAACAAAACTTATTCTGATTCTGACTTTAACTCTTTGGATGTCTCAAAAAGAGATTTGAGCTTCTCAAAAAGAACTTTTTCATGCTTCTTTTTAAACCCTATACGTTGATATAAGATTTCTCCCCCTTTACCTATAACAAAGAGGTGAGGTATAGCTTGTACTTGAAAGAGTTTCATTGCTTTTCTATTGTTATCATAGAGAATCAAGAAATCCCATTTATGTGACTTAACTATGAGTGGAGCCTTTTTCCGACTCCGAGGTCCGTCTTCATTAATGCCAATAAAAGTTACACTATCAAACTCTTCACCCAGCTTTTTAAAAGTGTCAAGCGATTTTATACACGGCTTACACCAGGTAGCCCAAAAGTCAATAATAACTGGACCTTTTTTAAGTAACGAATCAAGCACCACCTCATTTTTATCTATATCCTCAAGAGTAAAAGACGAAACTTTCGCAAGAATCAAGAAAAACAAAATCATAATTATATTAGAGAGGTAATTTAAAAACTACTCCCCTTTTCTAATAACATCTATAAAATTATATACTAAATACTTAAAAACTTCTTTAATAATTTAATGCCTTCAGAAAACCACCATAACCTTTGTAAAAGAATTATCCGTATCTGTGCTTAACTTGTAAAAATAGACTCCTGAATGCACGATTTCTCTTTGCATATTTTGTCTATCCCATACTATCCTTTTTTGTCCAGCTTCCTGAACACCATTTACAAGAGTTCTTACAAGTTTGCCTGTAATATCATATACTTTCAGTTCTACATTCGTTTCTTCAGGAAGTGTATAAGAGATTGTAGTCTTATTGAGAACAGGATTTGGATGATTCTGATTAAGAACCACCTTTTCATAAGGACACAGTTCTTCTTCCTCAACTCCCGTATAGGAAACTATCGCTCTTATACAAAGATCACCATATAAGTAAGGACCTGGAACCTCCCAACTACCTGAAGCATCTTTTTTAGTCGTATTTCTGTTAGCATAATTAACGCCATCATCTGAAAACACCCATATATCACTTCCTAATACCTGTACAGGTATCTTAATTATTATCCAAAAGGCAGTATCGTAAGTTAAGGTTGAAGTAATAGTAATCTCGTCCCATACCTCGTGAGTAGGCATATAAGTCGTCTTAAATTTTTGTGTCCCCGGCTTCCCGGACTCATCATCGTATACATAGAGGGTACAGGCTTTAGGTGAACCTGCATTTATATAAGAAAACATTTTTGCTTTTAAAACCTGACATTCTTCCGATGGAGTGAACCTCACTCCATAATAAGCCCTTCACGTTGGTCAAAGCGCCCCATTTGTATAACCAAGTTCTGGACTTCCATCATCGTATTGAAGTTCCTCATTTGCAAAGAGAGGAGAAGCCAAAAAGATAAAAACAGGAAGCCATCTTATCTTAAACTTCATAAATTCGTCTCCTTTCTTAAATATTATACGATAAATTCCAAATGTCAAGTTTTTTTGAAATTTTGTTCGTCTAATAATGTCCTATGGCAACTTTTTAAACCTCCATTATGCAGTTATATTTGAAAGTTTCTCAACTATCCCAAACCTATCTTAAAAATCTATAGTTCTTAAAATGTTATTTTCCGTAGAAACTCTAAGTCTCGGGAGAAGAGATTACGAATGTCATGGATGTTAAGAGCCATCATTGCCATACGGTCAAGCCCTAACCCCCATGCAATTACAGGGACTTTAACTCCAAGTGGTAATGTAACTTCTGGTCTGAATATTCCTGCTCCTCCAAGTTCTATCCAGCCAAGCTTCGGGTGCTTTGCATGTAACTCAACCGATGGCTCTGTAAATGGGAAATAGCCAGGAGTAAACTTAATCTCCTTTGCATCAGCAATTTCAGTTCCAAATAGTTTAAGTAGTCCAAGAAGAGTCCTAAGATTAACATCTTTACTTACAACAATACCTTCTATCTGGAAGAATTCAGGTGTATGAGTAGCATCTACAACATCTGGTCTAAAACAACGGGCAATTGCAAAATATTTGCCAGGTGGCTCCGGGTGTTGAGCAAGAGTGCGGACAGACAAAACTGTTCCCTGACTCCTTAAGATTAGTTGACGCGCTCGTTTTTTGTCAAACTTATATCCCCATCCTTTTGAACCAGTGAGCCACCCATTCTGGTGGGTTTTGCTAACTTTATCTAATAATTTAGATTCAATCTCTTTTGCATATTTTGTGGACTTGACAAAATAAATTCCATGC
>JAGMCN010000067.1 GCA_023129235.1 Caldifarciminota bacterium
TGGATCTGCACATACCTATCGGATGTAAATTTAAAATTAGTGATTTTCTTGGAGTCGATAGTGAGGCAAAATACAGTTTGATTTTTACAGACCCTAAGGTAACCCATAATATTGGATTCTTTTTGGGAATATATTATCGGTTAATTGGATAGAGAGGAGGTTTAAATGAAAGACGTGTATAAAAGACTGACCGGATGGAGTTTTATGTTTGGGTCGTTTTTTCTTCTTTTATCGCTGATTCTTGCGGGATGTGCTACAACTACCTATGTCAGATCGGATGAGGTAACCGAAGTAGACGAAACTTTTACTGACACAGACTTAAAACTTATGTCGGAAAAAATGGTGCAGTCAATAGCTGAATTGGCAGTTATAAAGCACAGAGATGCTCCACCCAAAATAGCCATGTTGAACATTGGAAATAGAACATCACAACACATTGACACTGAGGGAATTGCAGAAAAGATAATGGTAGCCTTATTAAAAACTGGTGCTGTGAGATTTGTTGACAGAAACCTGTTGAAAAAGATGGCCAGGGAAAAAGCCCTTGTGGAGACACAGCAAATAGATGTTCAGGATGCTGTTATGCTGGGGCAATTAGTAGGAGCTAATTACTTTTTGGCTGGCGACATTATGAGTATTGAAAAGAAAAAGGGAACAACCTATATAGCTTACTACAAACTCACCCTGAAGCTTGTGGATGTGAAGACCTCAGAGATAGTCTGGGCAGATGAAAAAGAGATAAAGAAATCAGCCAAGAAAGGATTCTTTGATTGGTAAAGAAGGAGGAAACAAATGAAAAGCTATATCTATGCTATTCTGTGTGTATCAGCAGTTTCTATCTTAATGGCAGGTTGTGCAAAAAGTCCTGAGGTAATTGCCAACAGAGACTTCTATGACCAACAATACACGGATGCACTCACAGGATATAAAAAACTTGTGGACGAGAAATACAACAAGAAGGACAAAAGTTATATTATCTATTTACTTAATTATGCTCTTCTTAATCACTATGCTGGTCATTTCGATGAAGCTCGAAAGAATTTTTGGACTGCTTACCAGGTAGAGGAAGGAAAAGTGTCAGAACTAGCGAAGACTTTTGAATGGATGAAAGCTGGAGCTAAGAGAGTTTACAAATTAAAAAAAAGAGAAAAGATGCTCCTGCATTTCTATTTAGGAATGAACTATATCTTTGCCGACAAGACAGAAGAGTCCATAATTGAATACAAGAAGATTCACTTGTTAGAAGAGGACAAACCGAAACTCCCCTTGGTGTGTTTCTATATGGGTAAAGCTTATGAAATTGAAGGAAAATATGATGATGCACTAATAGAATATAGAACCCTTTTGGAGCTCACTAAAGAAGAGCCTTTTCCTCCTACATATCTTGAGTTGGCAAGAATTCATGACTTAAGAGGGGAAAAAGAAAAAGCAACTGAGTATATGAAAAAATTTGTCTCTATTGCGGACAAGCCTCAGTGCAGTATATTTGAGGGATATACCATCCCTGAAGGCTATAGTGAACTGATAGTGCAAATAGATCAAGATAGGCTTGACGTTACAGATGATATCAAGATTTATGTAGATGGCAAATATGTCGGCAAGGCTCGATTATTAGATGTTTTCAGACCTGGAGTTACTGGAGGTGAAATTGCAAGAAAGATGATGAAAGAAGTGAGTTCTAAAGTAGCCAGAGATGCGGGTAAAGATCTTATGGTCTCTGTCGGGGCATCAGCAATCCCATTTGTTGGAGGGTGTATTGGTGGTCAAGTTGGCAAAAGAGTATTGGGAAACAAGGAAGATAAAAGGTCATGGTATTATGCTCCTGCTGGCTTTTCTCTGTTCGTTGGATATATTCCAGAAAATGCACGAAGGGTCAAAATTGAATTTATTAAGAAAGTAAGTACCTCAAGAGGTTGTCTCACCCCATCGGTTCCTTCAACAGCCGCAAAATCTGAGCAATTGACTTATGATTTACACAGCATGCCCTGCGTGAGAATAAAAGACCAGATATTCTTAACAGCAAGATTTCAATCTATGGCTTATGATAAATTACAGGAATAGGAGGTAAAATGAAGAAGTCATTATTTCTTATTATAGGAGCAGGAATTCTAGTATTGTGTTGCAGTTCTACTATAAATTCTCTTTTTGTGCACAGGGATATGGGCACTCATGAATGGCAAATAGATAATCCTTTTCTTGCAAAGGACATAAAGGTTTTAGGTGTTAAAGAAGTAAAGGAAGGGAGTCTATTGTATGTTAATGTGTTACTCAAGAACAGTTGGTATAAACCCATAACAGGTAAAGTAAAAGTGGAGTTCTACGATCGAAACGGCGTTCAATTAGAGAACCCCTGGGGATGGCATCCAATAACTTTAGAGTCTCACCAAGAGGAATGGTTTAAATTTATGGCACCAAAGATTGAAAAAGAAATAAGTAAAATAAAGATCATGATAAGAGGTATTGGTAAAGCTTCGATGCCATAAAAGACAAAATGCAGGCTATTATATTGTGAGTTGGGATGGGACAGATGATAATGGCAAGAAAGTAGCAACAGGAATTTATTTTTATCGTATGGAAGCAGGGAATTACAAGGCAACGAGAAAGCTAACGATACTAAGATAGAGATTAGAGATTAGGGATTAAGGATTAGGGATTAGAATGAGTTATATGAAGGATTTAGGGAGGTCTGTGAAGCTTTCGGAGAGGTATACAAAAATCTTGGAGAGGTGTACGAAACTTCTGGAGAGGTGTACGAAACTTCTGGAGAGGTGTACGAAACTTCTGGAGAGGTGTACGAAACTTCTGGAGAGGTGTACGAAACTTTCGGAGAGGTGTACGAAACTTTCGGAGAAATGTACGAAAGTCTTGGAGATATGTCCAGAAATCTCGGGGATGTCTCCTACAAAAACGGAGAAAAATGAACCACAGAGAACACAGAGGATACAAAGGAAAACATTAGCACACAGATGAACACAGATTGAAATGATAAACACAGATTTAAATAATGAAATTTTTCTGTGGAAATCTGTTTTATCCGTGAATATCTGTGTGCAGATTTTTTATTAGTGTGTATTCGTGGTTAAAAAAAGGAGGAAAAATGGCGAGAAATTATATACCAAGACGGGATGGGGATTTTAATAGTTGGCAGAATAATTTCGTCTCTTATGTTATTACCAATGCAACTGCTCTGGGTATCACTCCAGCTGAAGTAACCGAATTGCAAAATGCCCAAACAAGCTGGAATAGTAGCTTTCCTGCTTCTATAACTGCCAAGAATGCATCAAAAGGAGCAAATGAGCTTAAAGACGAAGATAGAGATACATTTGAATCGATAGCCAGACTGCTGACCAGAAAGGTTCAAGCAAGGAAAGAAACCACCGATACACAAAGAGAAGGAATGGGCATAACCGTGCCGGATATGGATCCGACAGCACTTTCTGAGGATGTGGTGCTTAATACTACGCCACCGATGATACATATAGACCATTCCAAGCCGAGAATGGCGTTTGTGCACTTTGGGGCGAATCCGCAAAATGAGAAGGAGAATGCAAAGCCAAATGGGATAAAAGGTGCGAGAATATGGTTCCATATGGGTGGATTGCCAACAGGAGGCGCGAGATGGGAGTTCCTTGCCGATGATACTAACTCGCCATATAATCATATTATTAATAATACTATAGGGACAACGGTAGCTTACAGGGCGCAGTGGTTTGATAATCGGCTGCGATTGGGGCCACTTGGCGACCCGATAACCGTTGCTATCTCACCGTAGATTTTTTCACCGCAGAGAACGCAGAGAAAAACAGGATTAAGAATTAACCACAAAGGCACAAAGATACAGGAGAAAGGGAGAATTGGGAGAAAAGGAGAAGAAAAATATTTTAATTTTCCCCATTTCCTACTTTCCCCATTTCCCCTATGTTTGTATTCAATCTGTGCAAATCTGTGTGTCCATCGGATCCTACGGACAAGTTTTTATTGGTGTATAAGTAATTTATAGACTTTCCTTGGGAATATTTTCCTCAAATACACAAGTTTTTATTTCTTGTTTTTCCTTGACATCGTGAGAGTCAGGGATAAAATGAAATGGAATGTTGAAGTCTCGATTTTTGTTCGTAGAATCCTGTGGAATGGTGCTTGGCAGGAGTGTAATTTATTGTGCTCTGGCTTGCTTGTGTTTGACAAATCAAAGTCCTCTATCAGCTGATACTATTTATCTAAATAAGGGTGAAGAATATATTGGAACCCTTGTGCGAATCAAAAAAGATATTATCTGGTTTAAGATTAAAGGAAAGGTTAAAAAATGGAGAGCAGACGAAGTTCAACGAATTGAATTCGAAGAACTACAACGAACTCAATGGGTTAAGGAGCTTAATGACCCATTGCTTGATTCACTTTGTAAATATGGAGCTAATAAAACCAACTATCCCGATGCTGCCTGGGTTACCCTTTACGAAAAAGCAACTTATCGTATAAATCCAGATTCCTCCTGGACAAAAACTATACGAAGAATTCAGAAAGTCCTGAGACCCAGAGGAAGATGGATTGCAAACCAAAAGTTCTCTTATCTCAGTAAATCAGAGAATCTTGAGCTTAAATTTGCAAGAGTTATCGAACCGGATGGGAAGATAAATTGGCTTCGTGAAGCGGCAAAGAAAAACGAATCTATTTGGACAAGCTTTCCTGAATACGAGAATCAACACCAGATAAGATTTGCACTTCCAGAAATACCACCAGAAGGAATAAGCGATGTTTGTATAGAGCAGACTTTCCCTAAGTTCTCTGTTGAACACCCCTTACTTATTGAGGAATATTTTAGAACTTGGGAGCCGATTGAATATAAAATTGTAGAAATATCGGTGCCGGAGGAAATTAACCTTGCAGTCTTCAAATCACAGAAGATAAAAAGTGACATCAGTATTGAACAGGGGAGAAAAACTTATCATTTCTGGGGTAGGAAATCTAAAGCAATTAAAGAGGAACCGCTGTTGCCACCTCCAAAAGACATTTCAGATAGAATAGTAATAGGGATTCAAGATAACTGGGAAACTGTTGGAGAGAGATACTATAAACTGATAGAATCACTTCTTGCAGGAACACACCATAACACACCTCTACAAAATAAAATCAAGGAGTTAAAGTCAGCACACAAGATATATGAGTTTGTTGGCACAGAGATTAAGCCAATTCCTGTAACCCGTCTTGACCTGTATTCTTGGATTCCTACTTCACCAGATTTAGCATTCAAGAACAAATCTGGTAGTTTGCCAGATCGCGCTTTCCTCCTCTATGCAATGCTCAAGGAAGCAGGTTTTGATGTCCATCTTATTATGACATCGCCTCATTCAGATGGAAGAAGGGTTCAGGAAGTTCCAACACTTGCACAATTTCCTTGTTTTGTTGTAGAAATAAAAGAGAATGGCAAGTCAAAATGGCTCTGCCCTGCCGATGACAGAACGGCTTATGGAGAACTTCCACCTGAGTATCAAGGGAGGATTGGATTTAGATTAGGGCATAAGTCAGGCATTGTGTATATCCCAGTATTTAAACCAGAGAAAGAATGTGTGAGCAAAAAAATGGATGTTAAACTTTCTTCTGATGGAAGTTTAGATGTAAAGGAAATAACTGAGCTTTCTGGCAATTTTGCACGAGAGTTTAGGCAAAAAAAGGCGTTAAAACCAGAGGAACTAAAGAAATATTTTGAAAGACTTGTATCAAGGATTCATCCTAATGCAGAACTTGTAACATTTGTCCTCTCAAATTTGGCAGATTTAAGTGAACCAGTAAGGTATGAACTTGATTACAAGATTAGGGATTATGCTTTAAAATCCGGTGATAAGTTTTTAGTCTTTAATCTTCCCGGAATTACTTATACCGCAGCTGAAGTAGGAAAAAAAGAAAGAGAGAATCCACTTGATTTTGGACAGAAAGAGATGCACACCTCTCAAATAGAGATTGAGATTCCCAAAGGTTATAAAATTTATTATCTTCCTTCTAAATATGAGCATCAATCAGAGCTTGTGAGCTATGAGGCAGAATTTAGCAAGAAAATACCTAACTTTTTTCAAAGACTTTCTGGAAAACCCTCTAA
>JAGMCN010000068.1 GCA_023129235.1 Caldifarciminota bacterium
AAATCAGAGAACCTTGAGCTTAAATTTGCAAGAGTTATTGAACCGGATGGGAAGATAAATTGGCTTCGTGAAGCGGCAAAGAAAAACGAATCTATTTGGACAGCGTTTCCTGAATACGAGAATCAACACCAGATAAGATTTGCACTTCCGGAAATACCACCAGAAGGAATAAGCGATGTTTGTATAGAGCAGACTTTTCCTAAGTTCTCTGTCGAACACCCCTTACTTATTGAGGAATATTTTAGAACTTGGGAGCCAATTGAATATAAAATTGTAGAAATATCGGTGCCAGAGGGGATTGAACTTGCAGTCTTCAAATCACAGAAGATAAAAAGTGACAAGAGCATTGAATCTGGAAGAGTGGTTCATCATTTCTGGGGTAGAAAATCTAAAGCAATTAAAGAGGAACCGCTGTTGCCACCACGAAAAGACCTCGCAGAAAGAATAACAGTAGGAATTCAAGATGACTGGGAAGCTGTTGGAGCAAGATACTATAAACTAATAGAATCACTTCTTGTAGAAACACACCCTAACGTGCCTCTACAAAATAAAATCAAGGAGTTAAAGTCAGCAAGTAAGATGTACGAGTTTGTTGGCACAGAGATTACGCCAATTCCCGTAACCCGTCTTGACCTGTATTCTTGGATTCCCAACTCACCTGATCTGGTGTTCAAGAACAAATCTGGCAGTTTGCCTGACCGTGTTTTCCTCCTCTATGCAATGCTCAAGGAAGCAGGTTTTGATGTCCATCTTATTATGACCTCGCCTCATAAAAATGGAAGAAGGGTTCAGGAAGTTCCAACACTTGCACAATTTCCTTGTTTTGTTATAGAAATAAAAGAGAATGGCAAGTCAAAATGGCTTTGTCCTGTGGATGATAGAACAGCTTATGGAGAACTTCCACCTGAGTATCAAGGGAGGATTGGATTTAGATTAGGGCATAAGTCAGGCATTGTGTATATTCCAGCATTTAAACCAGAGAAAGAATGTAGGAGTAAAAAAATGGATGTTAAACTTTTCTCTAATGGAGATTTAGATGTAAAGGAAATAATTGAGCTTTCTGGCAATTTTGCACGAGAATTTAGGCGAAAAAAGGCGCTAAAACCAGAGGAACTAAAGAAATACTTTGAAAGACTTGTATCAAAGATTCATCCCAACGCAGAACTCGTGACATTTAACCTTTCAAATTTAGCAGATTTAAGTGAGCCAGTAAAGTATGGACTTGATTACAAGATTAGGAACTATGCTTTAAAATCCGGTGATAAGTTTTTAGTCTTTAATCTTCCCGGAATTACTTATACCGCCGCTGAAGTAGGAAAAAAAGAAAGAGAGAATCCACTTGATTTTGGGCAGAAAGAGATGCATACCTCTCAAATAGAGATTGAGATTCCCAAGGGTTATAAAATTTATTATCTTCCTCCTAAATATGAGCATCAATCGGAGCTTGTAAGCTATGAAGCAAGCTTCAGGAAAGATATACCTAACTTTTTTCAAAGACTTTCTGGAAAACCCTCTAAACTATTATTTTATGACAAGTATTTAATGAAACTGCCAAAAGCAAGTCCTGAAGAGTATCCAGATTACAAAGCCTGCATAGAGACCCGTGCCAAGTTAGCAAAAGAGTTAGTAGTCCTCAAGAAAAAGTAGCTTACTTATTCAAAAAAGAATCCTGAATGCTTTAACGAGATAAAATTATTATGAAGTTATGAACTTGATTGAACATATAAAAAATGACAAAGAGTCAGGAGCAAATGAATTAAAGGGAATTGCACGGCAGGGAATACTTGAGTTTATTTCCAAATCTCATTCTAAAGAGTCACTATTTAATTTTCTGCACGCACTTGAGCTTGCAAGACCAAGTATGGCACCCATTAAAGTGCTTACAAGAACAATAATTGCTGAAGTTAAAGATTTGGAGGACCCGTATAAAATAGACCAAAAGGTAAAGGAAATAGTAAATGCTTCTTTTATAAAATTAGATGCTTTGATTAAAAATGCGGAGAAGGTTTTAACTAACAAGAAGGTTATTCTTACTTACAGTTATAGTAGCACAGTACTTAAGGTGTTTGTAGGAGTGGGGTTTAAACTTACCCCTACAATATTTGTCCCTGAGGGGCGTCCAAATTTTGAAGGCAGAAAATTTGCTTCGAGACTCTCATCCGCTGGATTAAGAGTTGTACTAATAACAGATGCAGAGGTGTCCAGATTTATGAAGGATACGGAAATTGTTATCATTGGGGCGGATAGGATTACCGAAATTTCCGTAATAAACAAAGTAGGGACTTTTAGCATAGCATTGCTTGCAAGAGAATTTAAAATCCCCTGTTATGTGGTTTGTGGGAGAGATAAGTTCTTATCAAAAATAATAGCTCCATTTGAAGAGTCACCAAAAGACCCAAAAGAAATCTGGGATATTGAAGGCATTGAGGTTCTAAATTTCTATTTTGAAGAAGTGCCTATTAAATATTTTACTGGGATAATTACTGATGATAAGATAATCTTGCCTAACGATGTTTCTGCTTACCTCAATTCATATAAAATTTAAGTGTCCTGTAATTAAAGGGTTGACAAAAGAAAAAATGGGTATATAGATAATAGAGATGGATGATTTAAGGAAAGGAGTGTTGTATTCGGTTGTTATTCATCTTGCACTTGCAGGACTTTTTTCTTCCATTATTATTAACTCAAAACCCAGACTTCCTGAATTTGTAGAAATTGTATTACCTGCAGCTGCCTCCGTATCTGAACCATTCGTTGTAGCTAAAAAGGCTAAACAGGAAGAAATAAGTCTTCCTGAAGCAAAATACCCACACACTGAACCAAAAATATTTGAACCAGAAGAAATTGCAAAGGAAGTACCTGAAGAAATAGCACCCGAAAAATACACTCCTTCTGCTGGGGAAGATTTCGAGACTCCTTATACAATCACCGGTGCACTTTCAACAAGAAAGGTAATTCATAGAAAATTGCCCAGATATCCGAAAGGTTATAAAGTAGCAGTAAGGGTTTCTGTTCAACTTTTTGTTCTTCCATCGGGTGAGATAGAACGGATGAGACTTACAAAAAAAGGAGGAGTCCCATTTGATGAGCTTACTCAATCTGTTTTGAGGGAATGGAAATTTGAATCTCTTCCCCCTAATGCACCGCAGGTTACCCAAGAAGGAAGAATTACATTTATTTATAAGTTGAAGTAGAATTTATTTCTTTTTCCCTTTCTTAACTTCTCCTGTAGCTTTCTTAATTTTTTCTGCAGCTTCTTTTGTTTTCTCTTTTATCCTCTCTGCTACCGTGACCGAAACATCTTTCATAATAGTAGATACCGACTCCATTGTCTCGCCAATTCCTTTAA
>JAGMCN010000069.1 GCA_023129235.1 Caldifarciminota bacterium
TATAAACCACTGGCACAACCTGCCGCTCGCAGAGTGATGATATTTTCTGCAATGCTCTGGCTGCAGTTTTACTACCGATTGTATCTGCTAAGGGACAGCCTGAAGATATATCCGGCATTAAAACCTTCTGATATGGTTTACCCAGAATACAGGCGACCTCTGCCATAAAGCTGACTCCACAGAAAATAATGAATTCACTATCTGTTTTGCTGCACTCCAGGGCGAGTTTATAAGAATCCCCCACAAAATCTGCAAGACCCACAATCTGAGGAACCTGATAATGATGAGCAGGAATGATGACCCTGTCACCAAGTTTATCTTTGATGTGTTTTATCTGCTCAATGGTATTATCAATCATCTTTTTTCCCGAAGAGAGAAATCAAAGGCTTTTACCGAATGAGTAAGCTCTCCCACTGAAATAAAGTCAACTCCTGTGGAAGCAACTTCAGCAATTCTATTAAGGCTCATATTTCCAGAAGCTTCAATTTCAGCTTTTCCTTGAATTATTTTAACTGCCTTTTTCATGGTCTGGATATCCATATTATCCAGCATTATTCTGTCTACATGGCAGCTTAAAGCTTCCTTTACTTCCTCCAAATTCCGGGTCTCTACAACGATCTTGTAGGTTTTACTCCACTTTTTTCTTATTCTATCAACCGCTATGGTAATACTACCTGCAGAATCGGTGTGGTTGTCTTTGATCATGACCATGTCATACAGACCCATCCGATGATTAAAGCCGCCACCACAGCGAACAGCATATTTCTGTAGTTCTCTCATACCTGGAATGGTCTTGCGGGTATCCATAATTTTCACTTTGCCCTGTGTTTCCTTTACAAAGAGATAGGTTTTGCTGGCAATCCCACTCAGGTGGGAAAGAAGGTTCAGAGCTGTCCTTTCTGCTTTAAGTATGAGCGCAATCTTACCACTGATCTCTGCAATTATATCATCTCTTTTGATCACATCACCATCTATGAAGAAAGTTCTTACAGAACAGGTCTTATCCAGTTTCTGGAAAGCCCTGGTGAAACATAACAATCCGCAGATAATTCCTTCATCCTTGGAAACCAATTTAAAATTTCCTTTCTCGACTTTGAAGATTGCTTCACTGGTAACATCACAGCTATCACCAAAATCTTCCTGAAAAGCTTTCTCTAAAAGTTCTTCAATCTCTTTATTAATTTTATCCATATTTATCTTTTACTATTTTTTTTCATGGAGAGCAATTGTCAATAATTACAAATCTTAATATACATATAAAAGAATCATACCTCCAAAAAATTCATCCACAGGTTGTTCACCGCTTATCCACATAAGTCAATCTGTTCTAATTCTCTTTATTCTGATGAGATACAAATCCAGAAAACTCTATTTATAACATAATGTGGAAAGATCAGAATTTACCCTGTGGATAAATTATTTTGCTTTTGAGAAAGAACTTTCCAAAAATTCATGCCAATTGGTTTCAGAGAATTTCAATTTCAGATATTCCTCCAAACGCTCCTCAAAATAGTATTGTGTTTCTCCATCGGGAAACCAGATTATCCCGGTTCCAACATAATCTGAAGTATAGCCTGTCGGATATTCATCCGTCTTTTGAAAGATGAAGCAACGATCAATGTTTGTAATTATCTGTTCACAAAATATTGCAAGAGAATCCGGTGGATCATATTCTACGATATTAGAAAAAAACTCTTTCACATCAACATCCAAAGGCAGGCTGACCCAGGAGCCATTGAATTCAATACAA
>JAGMCN010000007.1 GCA_023129235.1 Caldifarciminota bacterium
CTCTATGTAATCTTGATTTAACAGCCGCAATAGTGAGATTAAGTACTTTTGCTGCTTCAGAATTAGAAAGGCCTTCTACATCTCTTAAAACAAACACTGCTCTATACATTTCTGGTAGGAGTTTCACGGCTTGGTTTATAACTTCTCTTAATTCCTTGCGGTCAAGTGAAATTTCTGCATTCCCTGACCAATCTACGATTCCTTTAGTTATAATACTTGATTTGTTGTCCAAAGAGACTGTTCGTGATTGTTTGGTTCTGAGTTTCATAAGGCAAGCATTTGTGGCGATTCGATATATCCAGGTGGAGAAACTTGATTTTTCCTTAAATCCGGCAATTGACTTGAAGGCAGAAAGGAATGTGTCTTGTAGGATATCTTCAGCATCTTCTTGAGAGCCAAGCATTTTATAAGCGAGGTTATATACTCTTGTCTCATATCGGGTTACCAGTTCCTCGAATGCCTCAAAATCGTGATTTTTTGCCTTTTTCACGAGAACTCTATCAGATAATTTTGTCACTTTTTTTGCTTCTCACCTTCCTTTCATACTCTTTTATTTTCCTTTCGGATTTTCTTACACAATTATCAATTGCTTCGTGTATATCATAACTTTCTTCCTTTATAAGAAAAGTAGGTGCTTTATTCAGCTCTATCTTGAATTCTACTAAACTCCTTGCTCCTTCCTTGGCAAGGATGATTGTTATTTTTGATATGCGATGAGAGAACTTCTCAAGATGAGTCAATTTTTTATTAATCCTCTCTTCAAGAGCCATTGAATGCTCAAGATGCCTCCAGGAAATAATTGCTTGCATAATTCCTCCTCCTTTTATTCTAAAACTTCAGGATTGACCCACTTTCTGTAACTCGGGTCTGTTGGTTCTCTATGAATATTTGAATAAACAAGTTCATATCTTCCATAGTCTGATTTGTCAACAAAAATAAAGACTATTCCTCCTCGTCCAAAATAAATCCACTTTTCACAAGAATGATAAATAGCTTCATGAGGATATTGTTCTCTTTCATCGGGCTTTCCATATCTAATCCAAATTCTCCCCATATCAGAATCTCGCCCCAATTCTCCTGTAGTAGAAAATTTAGTATCTGAGTATTTAACTCTATCCATAATGGCGTGGAGAAGCTCTTTTCCCGCTTTCCCCCAGAAATTAACTAAAAAAATTGGCTTTGCTTCATTAGGTAAGTTGTTGTAAAACTCAAGTTCCTTTTGAGATGTAACATATTTAATTAGGTCGTAATACTTTAATTCTTCGGCAGTGAATTTCTCTTCCTCAATTGCTTTTGCTATGCGAAAGCTTTTTTCCTTACTTACAATCTTTTCCCCTTGCGTTACTTCAATTTTAAGTAAATAATCTCCTCCTTTAAAATTCTTAATACCTATATCCATAATTTCTGTAACATCTTTTGCCTCTGCATAAAGAGTTTTGGTCGGAAGCTTTTGCACAAGTTCACCAAGCTTATTAGAGATGCTATAGCTTACTCCATATTCACTTTCTGGGGTTAAATTGTAAATTTCACTATAAGTATAAAGCACAGGGTATCTTCTGCCAAATATACATTGTGGGTTAGGAATAATCCTGAGTCCATTTTTTATGAACTTCCCCAAGCTATCTGTGGGTTCTATTTTAGTGGCAAGCTGGATATCCGATAAGTAAAGCCCACTCGGCGGAAGCCCAATTTCAAATGACTTTTGAACACTTCTGGTATTTGAATCTGACACGACTTCTATTTTCATATTGTATTCTCCCGGTTGTAAAAATAAATCTATCTGGTCTAATATGTGAAACTTGCGTGACTCTGCCTCTTGACGAGAATTAATATAAGAAATCTTATTCCACTCTTTTGTAATTTCTTTAGCTCCAGCAAGATTCAATCTTATTTTAAAAGTAGATTTAAGAATATCTCTTTCCTCCCGCGGAGGTAGGTGCGAGCCCTCGCTCGCATCCTCTGGTAGCACAGCGGTTTTATCCCCTTCCTTATGATAAGAAAGCTCAGAATAAGGCATACTTATATAGACTTCACAACGAGAGAAGTTGTTTAAAGTCTTAAAGCCTGCTATATCTGTAGTAAGTTGGAAAAGAAATAAGAAGAGAATTCTCACTTTATTACATATATTCTTTAATCTGAAAAAGTCAAGTAGAAAAACTAACTGGAGTGTCTAATAGTCTGGTAGGATAGTTATCTATACTTTCTTTTTCTTGGTAATTATCTGCTTTTTCCCTCACAAATATAAGAATTTTTAAGAATTTTCAAATTTATCCCTTGACAAACTTAAAATGGGTATTATATAGAAACACAGTTCTTTGAATATTATATATAGATGGTATGCACTACTCTTTTTGTCTTTTTCGGAGAGTTTGATCCTGGCTCAGGACTAGCGCTAACAGCGTGTATTAGACATGCAAGTCGAACGAGTTGGCATATATATTACTGATGGACTGTGGCTTGCCATAGAATATTGGTAATTTGTTAATTAGTGGCGAATGGGTGAGTAACATACAGATAACCTGCTCTTGAGTGGGGAATAGCCTTGAGAAATTAAGGGTAATTCCGCATGTCTCCTGATAAACATATGTTTGTCAGGAGAAAGTCTTCGGACGCTCAGCGAATGGGTCTGTATCCTATCAGATAGTTGGTGAGGTAATGGCTCACCAAGTCTACGACAGGTAGTTGACCTGAGAGGGTGACCAACCACATGGGAACTGCGACACGGTCCCAACTCCTACGGGAGGCAGCAGTCTAGAAATTTGGGCAATGGCCGAAAGGCTGACCCAGCGACGCTGTGTGAGGGATGAATGCCTTCGGGTTGTAAACCTCTGTCAGGAGGGACGATTATGACGGTACCTCCAAAGGAAGCTCCGGCCAATTCCGTGCCAGCAGCCGCGGTAACACGGGAGGAGCAAGCGCTGTCCGGAATCATTGGGTGTAAAGGGGGTGTAGGCGGATTCTTAAGTCGATGATTAAAGGTGTGAGCTCAACTCACAAGTGTTCTTCGATACTGAGAGTCTTGAGCACGAGAGAGGAGAGTGGAACTCCTGGTGTAACGGTGGAATGTGTAGATATCAGGAAGAACACTCGTGGCGAAGGCGGCTCTCTGGCTCGTTGCTGACGCTGAGACCCGAAAGCTAGGGGAGCAAACAGG
>JAGMCN010000070.1 GCA_023129235.1 Caldifarciminota bacterium
TCGGAGAGTTTTACTGGTCACTTTCTCATATAAACTCAAAATGTCATTTAGTTCTTCTGGGGGTAAGTAGTTCCAATATTGAACAGATCTTCTAATATCTTTCAGTTCCGGATGATCTTTTATTATCCTCTCCTCAACTTCTTTGTCTAACCTCCTATCAATCCGGCCAATTCTCTGCATAAGCCGTACAGGATTCCAATGTAAGTCATAATTAATAAGAAGTGTAGCATCCTGAAGATTTAAACCCTCAGAAAGAACATCTGTTGAAATCAGGATTCGAGTATCCTCCTTTCCCATTTTCTTAAGTTCTGGACTTGACAAATCATTATAATAAGGAGAAAAACAATTAATTATTTCACCTCTATCCCTGGGAGTTGAGCCATCAACTTCATCTACTTGTTTAAATCCTCTAGATTTCAACTCCTCAAAAATGTATTGAGCAGTTGTCATATATTCAGAAAAGATTATCACCTTATTCTTTTTCAACAAAGGATTTTTTTCTAATGTTTGAACTAATTTTTCTATTTTATCATCTTTTTTATCTTTAACATCCATCAAATCTTTGATAAAAACGACTAACTGATCCATATCCAATATCGTTTCTTGCACTATAGTAGATACATCAAATTCCTCATCCGATAATTTTTTGATTTCCTGTAGAAGTTCCTCTGGTAAGAAATCTTCTTCAGCTTCTTCCTCCTCAATCCATCCTCTTTCTTCGAGATGTTTTTGAATATGTTTAAGAATATCGTTATGTTGTTTTTCCCATCTCCTACAAAGTTTCTCATTATGTAAACGTACAAAGGCCAATAAACGCATTAGAAGATCTTCACAAGAAAATTCAAATGCCTTTCTAGAACTTTCAAATCTTTTAAGAAGTAATGTCCTGATTAATCCAACAACCTGTTTTTGCCTTCCTTCTTGCATAGGATCTATTGATGTATCTGGACCCTTATAATATCTCAAAGGGTAATATACCGCCAAAGTTAAAAGCGGGCTCTCCTTATCAAAAGCACTCTTTAGATCATCCAATAGTCTACCATAGGTCTCCTTTAATGAATAATTAATTACAATGGGTGGCTTCCTTTTAGGAAAAAGAACTTCTCTTCCACCTGTCTTTATTTGACTTTCCTTTACATAAGCACGGCTTCTTTGAACAACTAATGCATTGAAAAGATTGTCCATAGCAAGAAAATCCCTGGCCTCATCGGCATCAACATTTACATTATCACTGTCTTCCTGATTCGTTACAATTCGTTGAAGTGCCTTCTCTAACCTAATAAAATGTCCTCGAAGACTATGTATGCCTAATGGAGCGTCACTAAAATAGTTTTCATCCCTTCTAGAGAACAATTCTATCTGATGCTGAAGATCCAACAAAGTATTATTTATGGGCGTAGCGGTAAGAAGAAATAGTTTTTTATCTTTGGAGATATCAAACATCTTTCGATACCGACCTATATCTCTATTTCTAAAATGGTGAGCTTCGTCGATTATTATGACTTCTGCTTGTTCTTTAATATTCTCCATAACTTCCGGCCAGTCTTTATCTGAACTAGCTTTTTTTGTCAGATCCGTATGATTATATATTCTAAACGGCAAGAATTCGCTTAAAACCTTAGGTATATATCTCTTAATCTTGGACTCCCAAACAGGCTTACGAGTTGATTTAGGAACTAATAGAACAACTCTTTTATTCTCTCTCAGCAATAGACGTTCAATCAGCATCAAACCAATGAATGTCTTTCCCAAACCCACACTGTCACATAAGAATCCGCCATTGTATCTTGAAGCAATCTTCATTAGGGCGTGATAACCTTCTTTTTGATATTGGTCTAGGATAGGATATATCTTTGATTCTTTCATTTCCCATTCACTTTCTGTCAGTTCATGACCTTTAAAGAACTCATAAAGAGATTTTGCATAAACCTCGAAAGGGAAAAATTCCTGGGTATGCCGCTCTATAGTTCTCAAAATATCATCAGTAACAGGTTCAGCTTTTTTCCAATACTCTTCAAACCAATTCTGAAGAGTTTCAACTTCTCTACGGATTTGTATGTTTAATTCCACATTTTTTGTAATTCCCGGAATCGTGAAATTGCTAGATCCAACTAGCCCTGCCGAACCAACAACATCGAATTTAGAATGGGTTATGTATGCTTTCGCATGAAATTTTTTTGACTTATATACCTTGCACTCAATAATTTTGTTTCTAATTCCATTAACAATTGCTGGTACACCATCAAGAAAGTCATTTTCCTCTTTTTCTGCTTCAATACTCTGATCAAGTTTTGAAGTTATCTCACTAAGACCTTCATTAAACGCCTGTCTAGTTCTCCTAGAAACTTCATCTCCCATCAAGATTCTAATCTTTTGAAGTTTTTGCCATCTCTGGTCCAAGCTTAGCAATGATCCAATTTCGAAATATCCGGTAGCTATATCGAAACTCTTAGAAAGTTCACACCATTCTGAAAGATACTTTTGAACTTTCCACTCAGAATCACTATTATCAACGATAAAAAGGTCAGATTTCTTGGATGATTCTTTTTTATTCATATTCATTTATAAGAACAAGACATGCTATATTTTTCTCTTCCAATGCAGGCAATTTCATATAACTTGGGCATATATACGAAATAACTCGCATTTCCATTTTCAAATTCTAATCAACATAGCATTATAAGTATTTCTATAAAATCTTTAGCTAGTATGTCCTCCCTCTTCGAGAGGGGGGTTGCCTAGAGAAGGATTAGGAAAAACCAACACTATGACAAGTGAAAGCCATTATGTTGTAAAGAGAGAATTCATTTTATCATCCCTCTTCTATTAACCTATACATTTTCGCTTTCCCTATCCTCCTAGCTAGTGCTATCTTTTTCTCAGCCTCCAATATCCCCACGTACTTGCTCACTGTTTCCCTTGACAGTTTCGAAATCTCTGCAATTTCCTGTATGGACAGATCCTGTGGACTGGCCTTTTCGATGACTTCAAAGATTTTCTCCTTGCTGTTTCCCTCGTTTTGGTTGCTTGGCATTAATACTATGTATCCAAACGCAATATTTAAAAACTTCTACCACATTCATACTTTGTATGGATACCAAGTATCGAGTGTTCTGGAAGCTGGAGAAATGATGATTAGGCGGGCAACATTAGAATAATCTTTAAATATAAGTATGGAGAGATTATGAAATGTAAAGGTGATGCGGAGGAAGGGATTCGAACCCTCGAAAGGCCTATGCCACAGGGTCCTAAGCCCTGCCCCTTTGACCGCTCGGGTACCTCCGCTAGTATCTAATGCCGCGATACCTAAAATTTTTTTGGTGCTTTCGTCAATTACAAATCAAAGACCTTCCCATTTTTTCGATAGCGAATGCTTCACTTTCAATTGATCGAGAACTTTACCCACTATATAGTCCGCCAGCCCATTTATGTTGGACGGCTTATGATAAAATGCTGGCATCGCTGGAAGTATCACCGCTCCATTTTCCCTCGCCGAGACCATGTTCCTCAAACTGGCCAGATCCAGAGGAGTTTCTCTGGGAACCAGGATCAGTTTCTTCCCTTCTTTTAGAGAACAGATACCAGCTCTAATTATCAAATTATCGGAATAACCGTTGGCTATACCGGCGAGAGTTTTCAAACTGCAGGGAGCTATTATCATCCCATCATGCTCAAAGGAGCCGCTAGCCAGTTTGCAAGAACAATCGTCATTTTCGTAGGATTTGAAAGCTAGTTCATCGATCTCTCCAATTTTATAATCTGTTTCGTATTCAATGATTTTCTTTGCGTTGGTGGACAGAATTAGGTGCACCCTAGCTTTTTCGCTCAATTCTTCCAACA
>JAGMCN010000071.1 GCA_023129235.1 Caldifarciminota bacterium
GAAATATCAGGAGGTATACTATCAATACTCCATATAGCTACATCATGTTGTATTGGTTTCAAAAACCATCTCATTATTGAGTCTGCAAGTATAGCACGAGTTGATGGAGCGATTCCATCTTTCAGACACCCAAACTCAAAAGATGTTCCTATTGTGTTATATTTGCCACTTCTGAATGCAACTCCATAGGTATATGGGGTTGGTTGGTTAGTAAATATAGTCCAAGCACCATTTCCTCCGCTGATGCGGTCAATACTTTTGTTCTCACCAAAGTAATTGAACCTCATTGAATCTGTGAAAGTGCCAGAAATTCCTGTAACTGTATCTATCTCGTTACTCCCCTCATTTTTGAAGTCAATGTGAAAATATTCCTGCAAAGTCAAAGTGTCTCCGTGCCAGGCATTACCACCCTCTATATAAAGATTACCACCTTGCTCCAGATATGAGCAAAGTGAATCGACATTAGGTCCGGAATCCAGTGTATAATTGCAAAAGAATATTCCAAGACAGGTAAAAATTACCTTATATTTCGGAAGGTAAGCTCTATATTCTGACAAGTCCTGTGTATAATCTCCTATATAACCATTTTCCCATAGTGCATCTGCTAATAGTGGTCCACTCGTATAGTTTATGTCAGGGTCCCATACAAGGAAATCACCGCCAAGTCCAACACGAAGCACAAACTGAAGTGTGTCTTCATAACCATCTGCAGTTACATACATAGAGAAGTTAATTAAATGGTGGATAGGTATATTGGAATCTGCGTATATAACATAAAGAGAGGCAAAATTACCGGATATTGAATCCTCTAAAATATCAGAAAATGTAGCAGTAGAATCCATTACGGTTACAAACGTATCTTCAGTATGTATAGTTGCAGTTACTCCAGTGGCAGTAGCCGACCCCTTGTTTTTCAGGTTGACTATCAGTTTTACTTCTTCACCTGGGTCAAGTGCTCCATTTGGTATGGCACCCCCAGTGTCATTTACTGTAGAGCTGTCATATTTGAGCACTGGGGCATATATTCTAATTTCAGGGTATGAAATCCATAAGCTGTCTAAACTATCCTGACAATCAAGCTTAAAAGTAATTCTCTGCTCATCTGGAGTCCCAGTTGCTACTGTGAAAACATAATTATCTGAGGATAAAGAGGTATCCATTGGCAGTATATTGCCAAAGTAGGCAGAGTCATTTTGGATTGTGATATGTGAGTCGGTTGAGCTAATTTTCCCATAAACTCCGTGTGCCTCTACGAGTCCCAAATTCCGTACCCATATAGGCAATTCAATCACTTCCCCCGGGTTTACCTTGCTATCGTTGTTTCCGTTCGATGCTCCGATATTATCGTCATCTATTTCAAGCTTATAATATACAACATTAGAGGAGCTTGATAAAACATTCATATATCCCTTGTAGGGTAAGAAGTTATGTGCAGTAACCTGAATATAAAGAGAGCCGACATTTACAGGAGTAACGGGAAAAGTTGCATTGCCAAACGCATTGGTATAAGCACGAGCATAAATAGTAGAATCTTGATAGGCACACACTAAAGCACCACTTACAGGATTTCCATCTGTCATTACATTAACGGGAAGAGAACTTGCACCAATGATTATGCTGTCCGAATGAGTTACAGTCAGGGTTTTTGGCTTATCTGTCCATATCTGGAGTTCCGGGTCACCTAAAAGCACAAGATTATAATAACACCATCTTAGGACATTGCTTGAATCTACATACGGAGCTACATCTTCTTTTGCATCCTGCAATGCTTTGCCTATTGGGTAAATATCTTCGCCAAATAAAGCATCAAAGAACTCACGGTCAAATCGCTGGGAAGCTCCATTTGTAGAGCTTCCGCTGCCCCACCCGTATCTTGTATTACCCATAAAACAAACTGCTCCATTTGGGATTGTGGTAAAATGTTCGGCAATAGCATCCTCAGGACAATAGCTTCCACGAGAGTCCCTATTATCAAAAGCAGCACTATAGCACCCTTGAGTGTGAACAATAAAATAATTTGTATTTGTAAATCTTGTTCGCACATCTGAAACTCCCATCTTCATTACATAAAGTATGTCAGCATGCCCTAAGTGATTTACTAAATTCGGTCCAGAGTTTAACATTGGAATTAAATCATCTTTATTCCAGCGGTTCGGGTCAAAACTCCTGTCATATAAAGTATCTACCTGAAAATGCGATGGAAATCCTTCGGTAGTATATCCAAAAGTATCTGCACCATTTCTAATTTCTTCTTTATATTCGCCGCCCCATACATTCCAGTGCAAATCTTCTCCTGCCATAATGGCTGTAGTGCAGTTATTTATCTCTGGAGTTGTCTGATAACTTATAGTCTTTTGAATAAAGTTTATTACCTCAAAATCTGAGTCAACGCATGCTCTTCCCACAAAAACTTCAGCATAAAGGTCTGCTTCATCTGGTTCGCCCCACTTATCATCTCCATCCTGATTCCAATTGCCATCAAGTCCTCCGTAATATAAATCTGACGGTATATCATAATCCTCAATCTCATACCCTGGATAGTCTTCATTGATTATATCATAGAATCCACGATGTGGGATTATCTCATCATCTCCTCCAAGCAAAACATATTCTATTCCGTAGTTCATATACATATCGATTATAAAATTTCGTATCTTCTCTTGCTCATCAGTTCCACTGCAATATGCATAGATAGATTCAACTTTTGCAATCTCAGTTTTTACTCCACGCTCTGTCTTGAATCTCCGAAGCTCCTCGAATAATGGAGCCATCTCCTCATCGGTAATTATTAAATAATCAAAACTGTCTGTCTTCAAACTATGGAGCATAGACGGATAAGTAGCTATCATATCAGGGTTATCTACAAGCGAACGCACTCTATTTTGAATATCCTCTGTCCCACTAAACAACTTTTCGCTTTTTACTTTCAATTTTACACTTTTAACTGTAGTAATATTCACTTCAATCCTCTTATAATATGAGAGTTTGCCAGTTTTTGGTATGTATTCCACTGGATACAAATATAGGTGCGCAATTTCATATCCACATAATCTATGAGAACCACCTTTCGCGGATACCATTCCAGGAAACGGATTAGCCGAGCTATAAATTGTACTATCTGGCAAAACTTTGTGTCTTGTACCCTTATATTCTTGTATTCTTGAAATTGGCACTTGTAGTTGACCGGGTTCTACTTTATAACTCCCAACTATTTCAGTCTTATTATATACCTTTACATCAATACTTGCTATTTCTCCCCCCATAGGAAGCAATACACATACTGCCTTAATTGGTAATACAGGTTTTCCCGGCACTCCGTAACTTGAGACTTCTGGCATACTAACCCTATAATAGTCATCTATCTTTTCAATTCTGGGTTCACGAAATTCATAGCTTAAGAAGATATCAGACCAACCATTACTGCTTATAACAGCTCCCCCAATCAACAAACCTAAAGCCAACAATAATTTGTAATTCTTCACTATTATCTCCTTTTTAAAGGCTTGAATTTACTGCTAATAATATATTTGTCTCCAGGCATTTTGTCAAATATTATTTTGGATTAGAGATTATAGAGAGTTATGGGAATTTACTTTTGTTGTCAAGTGCTACACTTTGCGAGTGCCTCTTTAGCTTTGTATGAACTTCGAACATAAGGACCTGCTACCACATATTTAAACCCAAGTGAATAGCCCATTTTCCTGTATTCCAGAAATTTGTCTGGATGGATATAATTTACTACCGGAAGATGTCTGCCACTGGGTCTCAAATACTGCCCAATTGTCAAAACATCAACCTCTTGGTCTCTCAAATCCTCCATCATTTTTATAACTTCACTCTCCGTTTCTCCCAATCCAAGCATAAACCCTGATTTAGTAATAATAGAATTGTCTAATTTCTTCACTTGTCCCAAGAACTCAAGTGATTCAGAATACCTAAAATTAGGCCTAACTTCCGGATATAGTCTTTCTGCTGTTTCTATATTATGATTTATCACCTCTGGATGAGTGTTAACGACTTCTTCTAATCCTTTTAAATCAAGCAATGGCAAAAGCACTTCAACTGTTGACTGCCGACTTATATTATGAATTTCCTTAACTACATTTGCAAACTGGGATGCTCCACCATCCGGCAAGTCATCTCTTGTAACAGATGTTATCACTGTATGGGACAACCCAAGTTGCTTAACGGCTTGTGCTACTCGCTTTGGCTCATCAGAATCAATTGGCTTCGGCTTTCCTTTCTTGACTGCACAGAACTTACAACTCCTTGTGCATATATCACCGAGGATGAGAAAAGTAGCTGTGCCTTCTCCAAAGCATTCTCCGATATTGGGACACTTTGCCTCCTCGCAGACAGTGTGAAGCTTAAGTCCCCGAAGCAGAGTATTCATTTCCTCCAGAGTCTCAGGTTTTGGGAAATGATGTCTAATCCATTCAGGAACTCTCATTTTAAATCTCGTATAGGAGATAATCCAAGATTTGTCAAGGTTTTTCAGTCGCAAATTTCTCTTTGCGTTCTCTGTGACCTCTGTGGTTAAAAATTCTTTTCTTGACTTTCTCCAGTTACTTTTGTATTTTAAAAGTTAATGAAACCAGTAACAAGAATTGCACCTTCGCCAACAGGATTTTTGCATGTCGGCACTGCACATACTGCACTTTATAATTGGCTTTTCGCACGCAAGCACGGAGGCAAGTTTATTCTCAGGATTGAAGACACAGATATAAAACGTTCTGACTCTGCTATGAGCGATGTAATAATAGAAAGCTTAAAATGGCTTGGGTTAGAATGGGATGAGGGACCTTACTTTCAGTCCGATAAATTCCCCGTTTACAAAAAATATGCAAAAGAGCTCCTACAAAACAAATCTGCTTATTATTGTTATTGCACTCCGAAAGAACTTGAGGAAAGAAAAAAGGAAGCTATCTCGCAAAAGAAAACACGGAAATATGACAGGAAATGTTTCAATTTATCAGATGCCGAGAAAAAGAGATTTGAGAATAGACCTAAAGCTATCCGATTTTTTATCCCAGATGGCAAAGTGAGCTTTGAGGATGGATTACATAATAAAGTTGAAAGAGATTCTCAAGATATAGAGGATTTTGTGATCTTAAAATCCGATGGAACTCCTTCATATAATCTTGCTTGTGTGGTTGATGACCATGAGCTTGGAATAACTAATGTAATAAGAGGAGAAGACCATTTGGTGAATACATTTAAGCAAATCCTTTTATATAAAGCTTTTGGCTGGAAACCACCTGAATTTGTTCATCATCCAATGATTCTGGGAACTGACCGTTCAAAGCTCTCAAAACGACATGGTGCTGTGTCAGTCCTGGATTATAAAAAACAGGGAATTTTGCCTGAAGCACTTGTTAATTTTCTTGCTTTACTTGGCTGGTCACCCGGTGATGACAGAGAAATTATGTCACGAGAGGAACTTATAGACCTTTTTTCACTTGATAGATTGAGTTTAACAGCTTCTGTTTTTGATATAAAGAAACTTGAATGGATGAACGGAGAATATATAAAGAAGTTGAGCGATGAGGAACTTTTGGATAGGATTTTAGCTTTAACTGTCAACTGTCAACTGTTAACTGTCAACAAAGAATATATGCTAAAAATAGTCAACATCCTAAAGCCCCGTATGCAGAGACTTACTGATTTTGGGAAGTTCAGCGGTTACTTTTTTGAAGACCCAACTCAATACGAGTCAGAAGGAGTAGATAAATATTTTAAATTACCTGAAGTCCAAAGAAGACTTACATTGGTCAAAGATAGATTCTCAGAATTAAAAGAGTTTAATGTAGAGGCAATAGAATCTGCTATAAGGGAACTTGCATCGGAACTCGGTATAAAAGCTGCTTTACTAATTCATCCTATACGGCTTGCACTTACTGGCAAAACAGGAGGTCCGAGTCTTTTTCATATTGTTGAAATTTTAGGCAAAGAAGCAGTAATCCGAAGACTAAAAAAAGCATTATTATTTTTAAAAGAACTTAAATAATTTAACCATAGATGAACACAGATAGCCACAGATTAAAGGAAAGGCAAGAAAAGTATCGGTGTAAAGCTTTGAAACGCAGAAGGTTATGGAGAACTATTATACTCTCGGTTGCTATACCGGTTATACTGACTATTATTGGGATTATTTTCTCCAGAAGGGCGAGGGAGATAACCGAAAAGAGAGAGGAAATTCATAATGTTACTAGTTATAATCAGTCTGGAGGTATTACGGCTGATAAAGTAATTATTCATCCTGAAAACCCTAAACCACTTTTAAAAGACAAATTAAAAGAGATACTGAATTCAATAAATCCCGAAATAATACCACGTTTTCTTAGGGGTAGTCAGATAATTTGTGTTTGTATTAGTCAATTTAGACTTAATAAACTTCTAGAAATTAAAGAAGAACTGATAGGAAATAAATTGCTGGATTTTCAGTCAATTCATACTACTATAATGAAGGGTAATACGATTAATGATTGTATTAATGATATTGATGGAGATGTTCTTTCTTGTTATAGACTTAAAAAATTAGAAAGATTTGATATAACATATAAATAAAACTAATTGTAACATTAGTTAGAGAGAACTATGAATATAAACAAAAGCGATTCTATTCATTCTTCTGATTTTATTCGGCAAATTATTAGAGAAGATTTGCGGACAAATAAGTATAGTAAGGTGTATACGCGATTTCCACCAGAACCAAACGGCTACCTGCACATCGGGCACGCCAAGTCCATTTGTCTCAATTTCAGTATTGCCAAAGAATTCGGAGGGTTGTGCAATTTACGATTTGATGATACCAATCCCACAAAAGAGCAATCGGAATACATTGAATCTATTATGAAGGATGTTCGCTGGCTGGGATTCGATTGGGAAGACCGACTGTTCTATGCATCTGACTACTTCGATAAGCTATATGATTACGCTGTGCAGTTAATCAAGGATGGAAAGGCATATATTGATAGCTTGAGTGCCCAGGAAATCAGAGAATACAGGGGAACTTTAACTGAACCGGGTAAAGATAGTCCATATAGAAATCGTTCGGTTGAAGAGAATCTGGACTTATTTAAGCGTATGCGGGCGAGCGAGTTTGAGGACGGCACCTATGTGCTTAGAGCAAAAATTGATATGTCATCTGCTAATTTGAATATGCGTGACCCTGTAATGTATCGCATTCTCCATTCTACGCATCATCGGACATGTGATAAGTGGTGCATCTATCCGATGTATGACTTTGCTCATGGTCAATCGGACTCAATTGAAGGGATTACACATTCAATTTGCACACTGGAATTCGAAGACCATCGCCTCTTGTATGATTGGTTTCTTGAGCAATTAAACATCCATCATTCACAGCAAATCGAGTTTGCACGGCTAAATATCAGCTACACTATTTTGAGCAAACGAAAGCTTCTGCAACTTGTAGAAGAAAGGTATGTCAATGGATGGGACGACCCGCGTATGCCGACAATTTCCGGTTTGCGAAGACGGGGCTACACGCCTGAAGCAATTAGAGACTTCTGTGAGCGTATTGGAGTTGCCAAGACTTATACTGTTGTGGATATTGCACTTCTTGAGCACTGCATCCGTCAGGATTTGAACTTACGAGCTCCACGAGTTATGGCTGTCTTGCGTCCACTCAAACTGGTCATAGATAACTATCCCGAGGACAGAGTAGAAGAACTGGAAGCTGTGAACAATCCAGAGGATGATAGTATGGGGACGCGTAAAATTCCTTTTTCTCGCGTGCTGTATATTGAGCGAGGTGATTTTCAAGAGGAGCCACAGAAAAAGTGGTTCCGTTTGGCTCCGGGTCGTGAGGTGCGATTGAAACACGCTTATATCATCAAATGTGAGCGAGTGATTAAAAATGAGCAGACTGGTGAGATAGTTGAGTTGCATTGCACTTATGACTCTGAGACTAAAAGTGGTTGTGCTAAATCCGGACGTAAAGTCAAAGGCACACTGCATTGGGTTTCTGCTGCTCATTCCATTGAAGCCGAAGTTCGTTTGTATGATTATCTTTTCCTTAGAGAAAATCCAAACGATGTAGAGGAAGGTTCTGATTTCAAAGCTAATTTGAATCCAGACTCATTAGAGACATTGACTTCCTGCCGAATTGAGCCAAGTTTGGCAAATGAAAAGCCAGGAACTCGCTATCAGTTCTTAAGACTGGGCTATTTTTGTGTTGACATTGACTCATCAGATGAGAAACTTGTATTTAATCGGACAGTCTCGTTACGCGATACCTGGGCTAAAATTCAAAAAGCTCAAAAGTAGACGATAAAAATGGAGAGGACGATTAAAGTTATTAACAATCTCCTTGAAGAAGGATTGATTGAAGATTATGCTATAGGTGGTGGAATTGCAACGATATTCTATGTTGAACCTTTTCTTACTTATGATTTGGATGTGTTTATAATTCCATCAGGAAAAGGAAAAAAGAAAAATATAATTTTACTTTCGCCTATATTTAATTATCTTGAAGATAAAGGTTGTTACTGGAGTGGAGAGCATATTATCATAGAGGGAATGCCTGTTCAATTTATTCCAGCTGATGAACTTGAAGAAGATGCTGTGAGGAATGCAAAACAGATAGAATATGAAGGAGTTAAAACAAAGGTAATAACCTCCGAATATCTGATATCTCTGCTATTAAGAGTTGGCAGAAAAAAAGATACAGCGAAAATAGAAAAACTTCTGGAGCAAGCAGAAATAGATATGAAAAAACTTAAAAATATTTTGTCCAAATATGATTTAAGTGAGAAGATGAAGCTTTTATGAAGGATGGTTGTGATGAAGGAAAATAAAGAGATAAAGATTATTATGAAGGGTAATAGAATAATAACACGAAAGGATTTATTTGAAAAAAAAGAACTATTCCATAAAGAACTTGCAAAAATACCATTTGAGGAAAAGATAAAAATACTTGTTCGCTTACAAAAGATTGCGAATACTGTCAGGAGTGCTTCAAAGAAAAACAGATGATATGGGCAAAGATTCAAAAAGCTCAAAAGTAAATTTGAAGATATATTCAAAATGATGCAACAAAAAACAAAAAGCATATCCTTTGATAAAGACCTTGTCAGATTGAACAAATATATTGCAAATTCAGGTATTTGCTCAAGAAGGGAAGCAGATGAATATATATCTGCTGGACTGGTTAGTGTTAATGGAAAGAGCATAAACAAACTGGGTTTCAAAGTCTCCGTTAATGATACTGTAAAATTTAACGATAAAAAGCTCACTCCTGAAAAAAAGATATACGTTCTGCTAAATAAACCTAAAAATTATATAAGTACCCTGGATGATCCCCATGCTACAAAAAAAGTTATTGACCTGGTACGTAAAGCATGCAAGGAAAGGATTTATCCTGTCGGACGCCTTGATAAAAAAACTACAGGGGTTCTTCTTTTTACTAATGACGGAGAACTGACAAAAAAGCTTACCCATCCCAGATACAATGTAAAAAAAATATATTATGTGTTTCTTGATAAAACACTTAAAAAAAATGATATAACAAACATTCTGAGTGGCATTGAATTGGAAGATGGACATATAAAAGCTGATGTTCTCAGTTATGTGGATGCTAACGATGAAACTCAGGTTAGCATTGAAATTCATTCGGGAAGAAAAAGAATTGTCAGACGTATTTTTGAACACTTTGGATATAAAATATACAAACTGGACAGGGTTTACTTTGCTGGACTTACAAAAAAGAACCTGACCTGTGGCAAGTGGAGATACCTGACTGAAAAGGAAGTAAACCTTCTTAAAATGATAGGAAAAAACTTGGAATAACAAATAAGAAGTTATGGAATGAGAGAGAATCTTACCCTGAAGAAAGTGAAGGGTCTTCATTAGATATGAATAGTATGCTATCCTCATTGAGGGTTATCCTTGATGAAATAGGTGGGGAATAAACCCTCACGCTTTTCTAAAATATGAATGAGATAGAAATAGAATTAAAAATTGGTAAGGTGCTGGGTGGAAAGTTAGAAGACTTTCTTCTTCTCGAAAAGAAAAGAAGAGGAATAGACAAAGACAAATTAGTTTTTATAGGAATGGCAAATATTGCGAAGTATTACTGGTGTGCGATGAAGTCTCTCTTTGAGAGCAGAGAACTGGAGTTGGCTTTCTTTGGTAGTTACTTATATGACAGACTTCTGTATTCATTTCGTCTCAGATTAATTGACAAGTTGCCGAAGAATAAGGAAAAGCTCTTGGAGATTGGGAATGAAATTACGTTTAATGACATAGAAAAGCTTCTTAAAAGAAAAGATAAGCTTATACACCCAGAAAAGCTTAGAGATACAGATAAATCAAGAAGGGACAAGAAGATAAGTGAGAAAAAGCTATTAGAGATGAGTGTTGAGCTTGCATTTAGCGAGGAGTTTCTTGAAGAAGGGGAAAAAATTGGTTTACACTACCTCTGGGATTCTGCTGTAATAACTACTGATAAGGATGACAACAATATTATAGTTATAAATCCCGACATTCCTCCAGAGGAGAGAGAACTTTTTGAGGACACAGCGAAATCTAAAGGTATTAGAGTTGCTAATGTGGAAGAATTCCCAATACTTCGAGGGAAATTCTTTCACACCACCAAAGCAGAGAAATATCCAACGATAAGATGGAATTTTGATTGGAATGGTTATGCTGTAGTAGGTGTGCCTGATGGTATTACAAATAGTTTTGTTTATGAGTTTAAAACCACCGGAAACAAACACTTGATGTATTTTCAAAAGCCTGTGGCATTTACACAAGCAGATTTATATGGTTATTTTTTTAAGAGAGATACGAAACGCGTCCAAATATACATTGTAGATAAAATGGTAACTGAAACTTGGGAAGAAGCAATTGATGTAAATCACGCATTAGAGATCCTTGATAGGTTTAAGAGTATGGATGAAGGCAATGCCCCATTACCACCTAAAGAATGGAAATGCAAGAATTGTAAGTTCAAAAAGGCTTGCAAATTATGGAAGAAATAGAGCCAAACCTAAAGGATTGAGTTGCAAATATAGTTTAGGTATTTAGGAATTTAATTACGATGTATCTTTTTATAATTATATCAAGTATCTATTGGGGGGATTGGACTAATTCAGGGATTGAGGAACTGCTCCTCAGGGCACACAAGAAGTCGACAATATTTCTCGGGACAAGACCCATTGAGAAAAAAGAATTAAGCTATTTTTTGAGGAATTTAGAATCTGTGGATTCCTTGAAGGATAGGGGCACAGTGCATCGTGCCACTACAATGTGGCTTAAAGAGAGGTTGTCTCTCACTTTGCAAAATCTTGAGCTTAATGAGTGGAGTGCTGGAGCAGTAGAAGACTCACTTACGAGAGGATTTGTTTTAATAGGAAAAGGAAATGAGGGTAGATTTATAAAATTATTCGTTGAGGGACTTGCGAGATTTGGAGACTCAACTGGTGAGTATCCTTCTCATAAATGGCAGGATTTTATTGCCTGTGATTACCTTAAAGGGTATATTAAAGCAAGCATCTTGAATTTCTCTCTTGCTCTTGGAAGGGAGCCAATGAAATGGGGACCTTCTCCAAGGTCTACACTTGTGCTTTCTGGAGCGGCTCCTCCGTTTGACCTTATTCGTGGAGCTTATCAGTCTCGAAAGTTCAAGGTTGCATTTTTTGCTACACAGCTTGATAATATTGGGAAAATAAATAGATATTTCTCAGGGCATCGGATAGAATATAAAATAGGGAACAGGAATGCCTATTCCCTCAATCTCGGGTTCTCTGAAGTTGCTTTATTTGGAGGAGAGGGACGCTTCCCGGAACTTTATTATTTAAACCCCATCTTTTTTTATTACCCTTATGAATGGAATAGTGGAGGAGCGAAGGTAAACATCCTGTGGGGATTTGACTTTAACTTATTTTTCAAAGGGATTGGGATTTATTCGGAGCTTATGATTGACGATACTCCATATCAGGAGACTAAAAAAGGAGACCGACCCAAAATTGGAGCAAACCTTGGGCTCAGAGGAACTCTTTTAAATAATTACTGGCTTTTGGAATATCGCGGAGTTACGAGATGGACTTACGACCATATAATTCCCTGGCAGAGATATGCTTACCTTGGCTATCCAATAGGTCATCCAGAGGGACCTGATTTTGATGAGTTCTTTCTGGGAATAGTGCATCATTTAAGAAAAAGCATAGATATAATCTCAAATGTTTCCTATCTTCGCAAAGGCGAAGGAGCTATAGATGAGCCATATCCTTCTCATTTCCCATCGGATTATTGGCTTACAGGTAAGCTCAAGCATACTGTGCAGTTTGAGATTGGGACAAAGTGGTATAAATTGCCGGGATTCGTGATGACTTGTAAGGGCGGGTGTATTATAACCGATGAAAAGACCTTCCCGGGCGTATCAATTTCCATTAGCAATTGGAGGTAAAAAATGGAGACAACATTTACAGTGGCTACTCACTCACAAGAAGAGCTTATAGATATGACTTATGAGGTAAGAGATATAGTTAGAAATTCCGGTATAAAGGATGGATTTTGTATAGTCTATATTCCTCATGCGACTGCTGGGATTATTTTAAATGAAAGTGCAGACCCGAATATCAAGACTGACTTCTTGCGGGCTCTGGACAAAGCGATTCCGCTGCATTCGAATTATTTACACGACAGAATTGACAACAATGCGGCTGCCCATATAAAATCTGCTATTATTGGGGCGAGTGCGACAATCCCTGTAAAAGACGGGAATTTGGAACTCGGAACCTGGCAGGCGATTATGTTATGTGAATTTGATGGTCCGAGGTCATCCCGCCGTGTGATTGTGCAAGTCCATAAGGATTAGAGAATCCCACATAAAAAATAGAGAGTTCTACAGGAAAGCCGTTGAGTCCAACGGAAAAGCCGTGGAGTCCAACGGAAGAGCTGTTGAGTCCAACGGAAAAGCTGTTGAGTCCAACGGAAGAGTCGTTGTGTCCAACGGAAGAGTCGTTGTGTCCAACGGAAGAGCTGTTGGGTTCTACGGATGAGCTGTAGAGTCCAACGGAAGAGTCGTTGTGTCCAACGGATGAGCCGTGGAGTAAGGAGAATTATCTTTATTTACCCTCGGATTAAAAAAATGTTGACAGGCAGAAAATACATAATATCGTAGGAAGAGGAGGAAAAAATGGGTAAAGTAAGAGTCGGAATAATAGGGGTTGGGAATTGTGCATCAAGTTTGGTTCAAGGTGTTCATTATTACAAGAATGCAAAGGAACGCAGTAATATACCAGGGATTATGCACACGAGATTTGGTCCCTATCATATAGGGGATATAGAGTTTTCCTGTGCAATTGATATTGACCGCAATAAAGTGGGCAAAGATCTTGCCGAAGCAATTTATGTAAAGCCCAATAATACTTATAAATTCTGTGATGTTCCTAAACTTGGGATTCCAGTGCTTCGGGGAATGACACACGATGGGATAGGGAAATACCTTGCTCCTGTGATAAAGAAGGCACCGGGTTCTACCGTAGATGTTGTAAAAGCATTGAAAGAGACCAAAACCGATATAGTAATAAGTTACCTTCCCGTTGGCTCTGAAGAAGCGACAAAGTGGTATGTGGAGCAAGTGCTTCAGGCGAAAGTCGGATTCATAAATTGCATTCCAGCGTTTATCGCTAACCAGAAGTATTGGGATTCAATGTTTAAGAAGGCAGGAGTTCCGGTTATTGGCGATGATATAAAGTCGCAGGTTGGTGCTACGATTGTTCATCGGGTGCTGACGAATTTATTTAATGACCGCGGGGTGCGACTTGAGCGGACTTATCAGCTAAATGTTGGTGGGAACACTGACTTTTTAAATATGCTTGAGAGGGAGCGTCTTGCCTCAAAGAAGATTAGCAAAACCCAAGCCGTTACTTCGCAGATACCGTATAAGATGGATGAAGAGGATGTGCATGTTGGTCCTTCTGATTATGTCCCTTGGCTAAAAGATAGAAAGTTTGCCTTTATCAGAGCTGAGGGGAAAACATTTGGAGATGTGCCATTGAATTTGGAACTTAAGCTTGAGGTCTGGGACTCGCCCAATTCAGCAGGAGTAGTGATAGATGCGATAAGAGCTTGCAAAATTGGTATTGATGCAGGTCTGTCAGGAGCACTCATAGAGCCATCAAGCTATTTTATGAAATCCCCGCCAATCCAGTATCCAGATGATATAGCAAAAGCGAAGGTAGAAGAGTTTATAAAGAAATATGGCAAGAAATGAAAGAGTTATTTATATCGTTTGAAGGGATAGAAGGAAGTGGAAAATCTACTCAGGCAGAGAGATTATATAAATGGCTGAAGTCCAAGGGATATGATTGTGTATTCACAAAAGAGCCGGGAGGCACTCCCGTTTCAGAAAAGATACGGAATATCTTGCTTGATACCAAAAATGATAAGTTATCTGAACTTGCGGAGCTTTTCCTTTATCTTGCGGACAGAGCTCAGCATATCAAAGAAGTTATAGAACCTGCTCTTTCAAACGGGAAGATAGTAATCACAGACCGCTTTTCTGACAGCACTCTTGCTTATCAAGGAAAAGGGAGACGAATAAAAGAAGAGCAAGTTAAACCTATGAATGAGATAGCTACTGATGGAATTGTGCCTGACCTCACTATACTTATTGATATTCTCCCGGTTGAGGGACTTAAACGGATTAAACGCAAAGACAGGATAGAGCTTGAATCAGAAGATTTCTATCAAAGGATACGGCAAGAATATTTAAAAATCGCAAAGGAAAATCCAGACCGAGTAAAAGTATTTGATGGAACTTTACCACCGGAGAAAATTGAGAAAAATATAAGAGAAGTTATAAACCCGTTGCTAAAGGAGATAAATTGAAGAAAAAATACATCATCGTAGTATCGATTTTTGTGTTAGCATTTGGGATATGGACAGGTGTAAGAGGACAGAATATACGGCAGTGGATAAATACTTTTAATGAGATTTTGGCAACAGTTCGTGTAAATTATGTTCAAGAAGTTGATTCCAAAGACCTAATTGAAGCCGCAATTCGTGGAATGCTTGCAAAACTTGACCCGCATTCAACTTATCTCACGAAAAAGCAGCATAGAGAGCTTCGAATTCGAACCAGTGGAAAATATGGGGGACTCGGCTTTACCGTGAGTAAAATTAAAAATGTAATAACTATTATCTCCCCATTTGAAGGAACTCCTGCTTATAGAGCAGGAATCCAGCCGGGTGATAAAATAATTAAAATAGACAGTATCCCAACCAAAGGAATGGATATTAATGATGCAGTTGATAAAATGAGAGGCACTCCAGGAACAAAAGTTACTCTTACTATTATGAGAGAAGGAATTAAGGAGTTTATTGATTTTCATCTTACAAGAGCAGAGATAAAGATAGAAAGTGTTAAGTATTATGGAGTAATTAAACCTGATATAGGATATTTGAGAATTTCAGGATTCTCTCAAAACGCAGGCAAGGAAGTAAGTGAGGCACTGGATTCCCTAATAGCTCAAGGAGCAAGTAAATTTATAATTGACCTCAGAATGAATCCAGGAGGCCTACTTAAACAAGCAGTTGAAGTGTCAGATAATTTTTTGCCTCGAGGAAAAGCTATTGTATCAACAAAGGGAAGAAATAGAAATATGAATCGGGATTTCTATGCCACTACCAACTCTAAAACCGGTGATGCTCCTCTTATAATCCTTGTGAATCGTGCTTCTGCTTCTGCTTCAGAAATCGTAGCAGGAGCTATACAGGATTGGGACTACGGGCTCATAGTAGGAGATACTACTTTTGGCAAGGGTTCTGTCCAGACTCTAATGCGATTGAAAAAACATTCAGATAGCGATGCTCTTAAACTCACAACCCAATTATATTATACGCCGTCAGGTAGATGTATAAATCGCTCGGATACTATTTTTTACTTGCTTAAAAATCCTACATTAGGAAAGGAATTTAAAACACTTGGCACATTTAAAAGGAAGCTTCCATCTGGGGGAGCGATAATTCCAGACACAGTATTAGAATTTGCAAAACGACTACCTGCTTTTATTGTTAAGGCAATAGGAGAGGGAGCATTTATGCAATACACATCAAAATATGTTAGAGAACACCCAGAATTGCTACCTGACTTTGAGATAGATGCAAGAATATTAAAAGACTTTAAATCTTTTGTGCAAGATAAGAAAATAAAGTTCAGTGATGCAGAATTTGATTCTACTACTCAACAAATTAGCGAAAGCTTGAAAATGATGATTGCTGAAACAAAATGGGGCACCGAAGGTAAGTATGAAATACTTCTTGCCGAAGACCCTTGGATTAAAGAGTCGGTCAATCTTATTTCCAAAGCTAACTCAACCAAAGAACTATTTAAGCTTGTTGGTATAAAATGAAGCATGTAATTAGAGCTCAACAGTTTAACAAGAAAGTTTTATCTGAACTTTTCTCCATAGCTCAGGAAATGGAAATAATAGTCAAAAGCGGTGGCTCTAATGTATTAGCTCACAGAGTAATGGCTACTTTGTTTTATGAGCCATCCACTCGTACAAGACTATCTTTTGAATCTGCTATGCAAAAACTCGGAGGCGAAGTAATTACTACTGAATCGGCACGTGAATTCTCATCTTCTGCCAAAGGTGAGACACTTGAAGATACTATTAGAGTTATAGAGGGCTATGCAGATGTGATTGTTTTGCGACATTACGAAAGTGGAGCAGCTCAACGGGCAGCTGAAGTTTCAGATACTCCTATTATTAATGCAGGAGACGGGGCAGGACAACATCCTACACAAGCTTTGTTAGACCTTTATACTATAAAAAAAGAACTTGGGAAAATAGACGGCATTTCTATAGCTATGGTAGGAGACCTTGCAAATGGCAGAACAACTCGTTCATTAACTTATCTGCTGGGTAAATATGATAATGTAAAAATTTACTTCGTCGCACCAGAAGTAGTCAGAATGAAACGAGATATAGAAGCTTATTTAAAAAGACACAAGATTAAATTCTTTGAAGAGGAAAACCTTAAAAAAATCTGCAAAGAGGTAGATGTTGTTTATCAAACTCGCATTCAAAGAGAGAGATTTGGTGAGAGAATTGAAGATTATGAAAAAGCTCATGGCAAGTATATTATAGACAAGGAAATCCTGGATGTTATGAAAAAGAAGGCTATCATTATGCATCCTCTCCCACGGCTTGACGAAATTAAACAAGAGGTGGATTCAGACTCTCGTGCCGCTTATTTCAGGCAGGCACAAAATGGATTATATATCAGAATGGCTCTTTTGAAAATGCTCCTGCTCTAATAGTAGGAGCAACCTTCTAATTGCGATATAATGATTATTCCCTTTAACCCTTTAAACTCCTAACCCCTTTCAACTCTTCAACCCTTCAATCTGCAATCTGTAATCTTTGTGTTCTTTGAGACTTTGTGTCTTTGCGGTTAAATCTTTTCTCTTGACAAAAGTTCTTGAGAAGCTATGTTTTCAGAAGTGATTATGCGGAATTTATTAGTGGCAGTTCTTATGGTAGCTTTTTTACCAATGAATTCGGATGCAGTAGAAGAAAAAATAGCTCCTTTTGACACTTCAGGGAATGTTTTTGAAATTACTCAAGATATGGAGAAAAATTTAAGTCTCTTCCCTGAGATAGAAAATTTTAGTAAGGCACGATTATGGGAAACGGAAGGAGAACTTATCCTTGAGATAGAAAAAACAGACGGAAACAGAATTCGAGACTCCATAACTGAGGAGAAACTTATTCCCATCCGTGAAAAAATATCAGCAATGACTCCTCCATTAGACCAATCTGGCAGAGGAAGATTTCTATATCACCATTTAGCTCTTTCTTATTTAGTTCACGCTCCCTGTCTGGTCTCTATTATTGCTCCAGAAGACCCTGCAACAGGAACAGGACTTTATCTTGTAAGTTCATCTATAGGATTTTATCTCCCTTGGAAACTTACAAAGAATAAATCTTTTAGCCGCGCTCAACAGGATATGAGCTTTTATATGGGAACACGTGGAGCATTATGGGGAGCACTTATCTCCTGGTTTTTTGATTTAGAAGAGGGAAGAGAATTTGCAATGCCTATTCTCGCCACAAGCATTGGTGGAGAAATATTAGGATATAACTTTGCACAAAAAATAAGTATAGGGCAAAGTAGAGCCACGGGAGCATATACAGATTTTGGAATGCTGGAAGGATACCTTACAGGTCATCTTATACAGATTGGGAAAATGGGAGACGATTTTTCAACCAAAACTCTTATATCCTGTGTTCTAAGTGGAGCTGTATTAGGAGGAGGGTTAGGAGTATATCGTGCAAGAACAGCTCCCTATACAGAAGGGAATGTAACTGTAATCCAGACAAGTGGCATTTTAGGTGGAACTATCTTGGAAGCTATTTATCTTACTATACGGGGCTTTGAAGACTGGGAAGACTGGACAGATAACGATAAACGACTTGCATTTGCAATGCCAATAATAGGAATCCCAATTGGAATGGGAATAGGGGAGAGGTTAGTGAAGAAACTGAGTTTAAAAGAAGGAGACGGACTGCTTATTTCTGCAGGCACAACAGCGGGTGCACTTCTGGGATTAGGTCTATCTTTTTTGTTTGTCCCAGACCCAACAGAAAATACTGGCCGTGTTTACTCTGTTTTACCCGCAATAGGAGCATTAGCAGGATTTACTTTAACTTACCGAGGAGTAGCGAAATAAATCTGTCTTCAGTGTAAAGCTTTGCCTATCTGCGATTTTCTTATATCAGGAAAGAATTCGGGAGATTGCTGACCTGTCAATAACAAGCTCTGCTTTTTGGGATATTTGAAGAGTTGCGGTATCCTTTTCCAGTTTTAATATAGTCCCGTGAATTCCTGC
>JAGMCN010000072.1 GCA_023129235.1 Caldifarciminota bacterium
TAACTGATGTCTCTTCCTTTATTTTCGATGGTCGAGTATCCTTCCAGCAATGATGGAAAAGATAGTCTAAAATTTTATCATGCTGATCATAAAGCTGCTCGACTTTATCAATAATCTTTTTTAATGAATTAAGCATGTTCATTCACCACCTTTATCTCCTTCTCTGTCAAGCCATAGAGTTCATAGACAAGAGAGTCTATTTGATTGTCAAGGACATCTATCTGGGTTTTATACATCTTTTTATCGCTCTCCAGTCTGGCAGGATGAAACTTTTTCTGCAATTCTAACATCCTTTCTACTAATATCGCAATATCATCATGGAGTTTCTTGTCGGTCGAATTCTCTGTATCAACATTACGAATAGGAAGTGTTTTTAGATATCCTATCCTTACTTGAGGGAATATTGTGCCTGATTGATGAATAATATTTTTATAATAATATTCGTATAACTTGGAATTCATAATACCTAATATGTATTTTATATTTGGAAAGTTTCTTTTCGGCATAGTCCCATGAACTGTCTGTTCAAAATAACACCCTTTAGAATCGTAGGTCGCAATTATTCTATCTGCTGTCTTTCTTGTAAGTATCTTTGGGACTTCAAATATTTCGGGAACCCGTAGTCTTATGCCTAATCCTTTAGATTTTCCAACCCTTTTTCTTTCTTCTTTCTTCATAAATTCTGGCCTATAATCTACATATCTACGTTTCCAAGATAACAGGTAACGTCCCATATCATCTCCGAAAATCAACGGCTTGCAATATTCGTTTTTCTTTCTATCTACAAAGAGAAGTTCTTTAATCCTTCCAGCAATTATTCCATCCTTAACATGACATATATACTGAAGTTCTATTGAGTTTTTTCTTATTTTTCTTTCGATGGCTTTGCTATGTACTGAAGAAAAAAGCACGAAAGTATGGTTTTTGTCGTTTTCATAGACTGCTTGTTTTACAGTACATATTTCTGACTCTATACCTAGGTTGATTTCTAATATGGAGACTAAATTCTGTTTCTTAATTTTGTCTCTCTTTCTTAAAACAAAAATTACATTATTTACAGCAGCTGCATCAAATACAGTTCTCTGTGGAGATATAAGTGCTAATACATTGCATTCATCCAATATGTGTCTTCTCAAAGATTCAAAATGTAAATTCGTCAAAAATTTATTTGGTACAATTAGACTAACAAAACCATTATTTTCAAGCAAGTCTATCGATTTTTCAGTAAACAATCCGTAAGTATCTAATCGTCCTTTTGCAGTTTTGAATGTATTTTTATAATAGACTTTATCTTCATTGCTCAATGTTGTGGCAGATACGTACGGTGGATTCCCAATCACACAATCAAATCCACCGTTCTTAAAAATATCAGGGAAGGCACTTTTCCAATCAAAAACATTGATGCGTCTTGCCTCATCATCGTTCAATAAACTCATTTGTTTATAATAATCAGGACCGATTAGAGAGTTGCCACATTTGATATTATTTGATAAATCAGGTAAGAGCTTCATCTGAGTATATCTGAATAGCTGTCTGGTTGATTCTTCAGTTTCTCCTTCCAAGAGTTTCAGAAGAAGGGAGAGTTTAGATACCTCCACTGCCTGAGTATCTATATCTACTCCAAATATATTATTAAGAAGAATTCTCTGCTTCTCTGCGATAGTCAATTGAAAGCTATCTTTTCCTGTCTGTATAATTTGTCCTTTCTTTAACGCCCTCTTGCAATTCGTGTCTTTGGAATACCAATCCAGATGATAGTTCAAGAGTTCTTGATATGCACCAAGCAGAAAACTACCTGAGCCACAAGCAGGGTCAAGCATCTTTATCTTGTCAATTTGTTTTGGTGTCTTACCTTTTATAATTTCTCCAAAGGTGTTTTTAACAATGTAATCAACGATATATTTTGGTGTATAATATACACCGCCTGCCTTTTTTACTTCCGGTTTTTCTTCTATCTTTACCTGATGAGCACGGGTTAGACGAATAGTCTTGCCAAGAAACTGTTCGTATATGTTACCAAGAATTTCTACATCCAAAACAGAGAACTCATAAGGGGATTCTGGATAATATACAGACTTTAGAATTTCCTTTATTATCTTATCATCAACAGAAAGACTGGGAGTAATCTCATCCTTTTTAAAATCAAATAATCCACTGTTATACTTCTTGTCAGAATGGAGGAATATCTCCATCAATCTCTTATATGTATTAACACCATTCAAGAGATTCTGGAGTTTTCTATAGTCCTCAATCTGTCTGTCTTCTGCTATACGCAGGAATATAATTCTATCAATAATTTTCTGGACAGCAAAGTTCAGTTCATACAGGGATAAACTCTTATTCCGCAGGGCAATATTCTTTGCGAGTTTCTCTCTCCATTTATCAATAAGTTTCAAAAATTCCTTATCTACCTCTGATGTGCCCTTTTTATTCTTGCTTGATTCTACATATCGGTCAAAACTGCCTTTTAAAATACCATCTTTTGAAAATGTATCATATATGAAATCAAAATTCTTGAGATAATCTTTGTATTTACAGTAAAAGATGCGGGCACAGGAAGCCGAATCTTTTGGAGTAGGTTTAATTCTGGTATCATACACAGAAAATTCCTCAAAGTCTGTGAGGATAGAAAGAGGTAATCTGGCAGTGTAGGCATACCTCTTTAATTGGTATGCAGGCGATATTTCGTGCTTGAGGTCAATAGATGGCTTTTTTGCCTCTACAAAGAACTTTCGTATCCCACCGATACGAAAGGAGTAATCGGGTGCTTTGTGCTTCCCAGCAATAATAATCTTGGCTTCTCTTACGACCTCACGATACTGTTCGGCATAACCTTGTTTGTTTGCGACATCCCAGCCAAGATTTTCAAAGAAAGGGTCTATAAAGTCAGTACGGGTATTTGCCTCATCATAATCTGTTTTCTTGTATTGAGAAATATTCTCTTCAAATCTTTCTACTAATTCTTTAATATGTTTTTTTGCCTCTATTTTCTTATCCATTTCATTTTACCAGATAATCCATTTATATCCGCATTTTAGATATATGTCCAAACTCTTTTTTTATAATACAATACCCTATCAGAAAGTCAAGTATAAGTGTTAAATGAGGTAAACAGGTAGGCATTTAAACCCATTCATTTTACTGCTGGTGATGCGATCTGGTCAAAAGGATTCGTTTTCAACTCAATATCTATTTATACGGCAATGACCTCTTTTACTTCCGGCACTTCTTCTTTTAGCACTTTCTCTATGCCCATTTTCAATGTCATCTGGCTCATCGGACATCCTGCACAAGCACCTGTTAATTTTACTTTTACTATCCCATCAGAAGTAACCTCTACTAACTCTACATCGCCACCATCCGCTTGTAGTGAGGGCCTAATTTTATTTAAGGCAACTTCTACTCTTTCTTTCATCATTCCTCCTTTTCAAATTTATCTTTACCTACACCACATATTGGACATACCCAATCATCTGGTATATCCTCAAACGGAGTGCCTGGTTTTATCCCAGAATCAGGGTCCCCTTTTTCAGGGTCATAGATATATCCACAAACTGTGCACTTATATTTTTCCATTTTATTTATCTCCTCTCGACTCTCCTCTTTGATATATGTCGGTGCTGTTTTTGGAGCTGTGCCCCGTTTTACTTCATGATAATAAGCATAAGTCATTGCTTCTCCATCTCCAGTAATTTCAGCATCAACCACCTTTCCGATAAAAATAGTATGTGTCCCCATATCCATACTATTAATAACTTCTGCTTCTAAGTATCCAACGGAATTCTCCAAAAGTATTGGAGCACCGGTAATGCCAATCTTGTGATTTATATCAAGGGATTTGAACTTATCAATGTCTCTGCCAGATTTAAAGCCAAAATGCCCTATAAATTTCATTGATGCTTCCTTGGATAAAATTGAGACAGTAAAAACCTTGCTTTCCTGAATGAATTCGTGGGTTAAATTCTGTTTGTTTATACTCACTGCTATTGTGGGAGGCTCTGATGTTATCTGAAAAACTGTATTTGCTATTTGTCCGTTAAGCTTATCTCCTTTTTCAGAACTTATTACATATAGACCATAACTTATCTTATGCAAAGTCTTGGAATTCACGCTTTATCTCCTTGTGCTTTATTTGTAATGGTATTTGCCAACTTGTCAATAGATTTAAACTTTCCTCTATTTATGTCAACTTCTTCTCCACTGCCTCAATCTTGCCCTCCATAGTGAGCTTCTTATCTATCCGCTCATCAATTGTTATATGTGTTGATACTCTCTTGGCACCCAATTTAAAAGGAACCTGATGCATCTCTTTAATCGCCTCAAGGATTCTACTTAAATCGCCTTCAATCACTGTAACCATAGGTGTCAATTTATGCTTCAAATCTTTATATTTATCCAAAACACTCTCACATCCAGCCACATAACGACTAACACTCGGTTCGCCAGTTCCTATGGGTACAATAGATACTCCTACAACTGCCATAATACCCTCCTTCAATTTTATTTAATCAAATCAAGCCAGCATTGCTTTTATATCCTCAACAGGATTACCTATAAGTTTTATATCATAATTATCTGTAAGCACTTTCAAAATGTCATCGTTCACCCACGCAGGAAGTATAGGACCAAGATAGATACCCTTTATTCCAATTGCAAGAAGACTCCAAAGGATGACTACTGCTTTTTGTTCCATCCAGCTTAGACTCAAGGTAAGTGGAAGTTCGTTTACTCCAACTCCGAAAAGCTCAGCAAGTGCAGAGGCAATCTCAATTGCAACTATTGCATCATTGCACTGCCCCAAATCAATGAGTCTTGGAATACCTTCTATGTCTCCAAGTTCTAAATCGTTGAATCTAAACTTTCCACAAGCAAGCGTGAGAACGACGGTGTCCTTGGGCAGAAGCTTGACAAATTCCGTGTAATAGTTTCCCCTCCCAACAGGTGAATCACATCCACCCACGAGGAAGAAGTGCTTTATCTTCCCGTTTTCTACCAACTTTTTAATCTTCTCTGCCAGCGATAGAATCACCGATTTAGAGAATCCAGTTGTTAGCACAATATCCCCAGTCTTTTCTTCAAGCTCTGGTAACGATTTTGCTTTTTCTATAACAGGAGTAAAATCATATCCATCTATGTGCCTAACACCGGGTAGTCTTACAGGACCTGTCGTAAACATTCTATCCTTGTATTCCTCTTTTGGTATAAGAGCACAGTTTGATGTTGCAAGAATCGCCACAGGATATTCTGCAAATAGCTTCTTCTGGTCAAACCATGCTTTCCCAAGATTGCCTGAGAGATGCTTGTACTTTTTTAATCCCGGGTATCCATGTGCAGGTAGCATTTCCGAATGAGTATAAACATTTATTCCAGTTCCTTCTGTCTGTTTGAGTAATTCTTCAATTGCTTTTAATCCATGCCCTGTGACAATAATTCCACGACCTTTTGCTGTTCCTGTTTGCACTTTAGTAGGTTCAGGCTCACCGTATGTTTTAATATGAGCTTTATTCAAAAGCTCCATTGTCTTTAGATTCATTTTCCCTGCTTCAAGAGCTAACTGCACAAGACTTTCTGCATCAAAGTTCACATTCGTAAATGTAGTATAGAATGCTTTCTCTAAAAACGCATCTATCTCTGTATCCGTATATCCAAGTTCCCTTGCATGATAGAGGTATGCACTCATTCCCTTTATTGCATATATCAGATTGTCTTGCAAACGTGCTACCGTAGGCTCCTTTCCGCATACACCTTTAACGGTGCATCCTGTCCCTCTTGCAGTCTGGGAACATTGATAACAAAACATCTCCAATCTCTCCATTTCTCCTCCTTTTTCCTTTCTTAATTTCTTAAGATTTATCTTTCTTGCTCTTTTCTTTTTTTAAACACTCGGAACATACTCCGTAAAGATATGCCTGTGCTTCCTCGACCTTACACTCATCAACCCATCCCTTTTTAATTATTGGGCAATCAACCTCAACATCTGTTATCTTTCCACACTTCCGACATAGGAAATGATGATGAAGCTTTGGATTAGAGTCAAAACATGCCTTACCTCTTTTCCTTATAGAAAGTTCTTGTATCTCTCCAAGCTCTTTTAACAACTCTAATGTGGAATACACAGTTGCCATTGACATTGTAGGATACTTCCTCCGAATAGCTTTATGAATATCATCTACTGTTGGATGAGCAGTGATTTTCTTAAGAAACTCTACTATTGCTATTCTCTGAGGAGTCAACGTTACTCCCTTAACCCTTAATTTCTCTAATATCTCTTTCACCTCTCCCTCCTTACAATAATACTTTTATTGTAATGATTATTAGTTTGTTCTTAATCTATAATTGAAAATACCCTTTGTCAAGAAAAAAAATAAAAAAGTAATAAATCTTTGTGACGTAAAGCCATGTTGGTCTCTTCTATCGGTTCTGAGAGGGCGAGGAGAAAAAACTCCTCGTTTTTTTATTTCAAATCGCAAATCTTTTGTATTCCCTTCATCATCTATATTATATGAAAGCAGTTTCATATGTTTGGATAAGTACAAAGGTGCAAATAAGGAAACACAGTATCGATGCACAGGCAACAAAAGCAGAGACTTATCTGGAAAAAGAAAAAGCTTGTAACAACCTTGAAGGACGTAGCCGTAACTCTTTATTTTGCAGAGGGCTACGGAAATTAGCGGGGGTGGGATTCGAACCCACGGCCTTCAGGTTATGGGCCTGACGAGCTACCAGACTGCTCCACCCCGCGATATTAAATGACTATAAAAAACAATTCTTCTTTGTCAAGTATTATTTTAAAATTATCCCCACCGGAATCAAAACACAATACCCCGACACTAAAAGTATCGGAGCTAAAGTCAATGAACCCTTGCTTAAGAATAGATGTCCAACTCCAACGAATAAAAACCCTAACCCGATAAGTATCCAGTTTCTTCTCTTTAATTTAATTCTGTGAATCTTGTTTTTTCCTTCCTTCACTATCTACCTCCTCTTTTAATTTTGTCAACTTTCTTTTTTTAGGTAATATTACCCCCCCAGATATAATAGTCCTTAAAGCAGCATCGATAGATAATTCTGTTTCTCTTATCTCTGACCTTGGAATTATTATATAATATCCCGATGTCGGATTTGGCGATGTTGGGATAAATACATTTACATTTCCCTTTTTGCCATCAATTTCCCAATCAGATTCATTTGTCATAAATCCCATAGTATAAATTCCTTTCCTCGGATATTCAATAACCACTGCCTTTTCAAATGCAGATTTGTCTATGAATATAGCATTTGTGAATTTCCTCACGGAGATATAAAGTGTGCGGATAAGAGGGACTTTTGCAATCAAATCCTCTCCAAACTTCAAGACCCGCTTGCCTACATAACTTGATGTTATAACTCCAATGATATAAACAATCAAGACAAGAGTTGAAAAGCCAATAAGTGAGATGACTGGAGAAGGCAGCGATGAAAGTTCCGGTATCCGCTTGAAAACTACCTCCAAAAGCCCGCCAATTCGAATAACCGAAAACCAAACCACAAATACAGTAAGCCCTATTGGGAGTAATGCTACTACCCCTGTGATGAATTTCCTTTTCATATTAATTTTACCACAGAGTCACGAAGGCACAGAGAACACGAAGAGTGAAAAAAGGACTTATTTCACCAAAACTTTGTGACCTTTGTGTCTTTGTGGTTATCTCTTTTCATATTTTTATTATACTTCCTCGTGCTTCTGTGTCAAATGTTTTTCGCAATATCCCACTTTAATGTAGAGTAATACTTCCTTTTTGGAAATACCCTCGCTTTAATCTTTCGTGTCTAATGGCAATTGTAAGGTATCTCCTTTTTTGGGTAATGCCCGTTCAAGTAATCTGTGAAAATTTACCCAAGTAGTTGAAGCTCTCATTAAAGCAATTACTGTATGAAGATGTTGGGCCAATGCAGGATGTCCTATATCTTCTGTAAGCCATTGATGATGCCTAACCTTTCTTCGTCCTCTTGTATCTGTGGGATTTCGCTTTTCCAATTCATTGATTATTCCCGGAGCCAATCTTTCATAAACAAGGTCTCTTGTAAATTTCCCTACTACGCTTGGTCTATTTACAGTCATCCCTCGCCATTGCCATCCATGCAAGCGAAACATTTGTTTGTAAAACTCGTAGGGAAACCTTTTAGCCCATACCGCAAACTCTTTTTTGAGAAATTTATCTAAAATAGATTGTAATGCAAGTCTATCTCGTATTTCTTGATAACCAGTAGCTTCATCTACAAGAGCATAAATTCCAACCGTTGCGAAACCCCGTAAAAGAATTTTGCATTGTTGCACTATATGTTCTTGTGTCTGCAAAATAGCTCCAGCATCTTTAGCGTCAATAAAAACACCACAAATTTCGGGAAAAATATTTGCTTTATATCCAATAGATGTGCCACCACGAACCCGTTTAAAGAGAATGGGTGTTGAATTCCTCTTTAAATCCTGAGTAATAAAGGGTTTAAGGTTCTGTGCTGTCAGAAAAACGGGGAGTTTGAATTCTTTATCATAAAATCTTCCACCTTTTGCTTTGCCCTTTCTCCCTATTGCTCGCAATGCGTCTATACGGGAAAGAACTCTTGTGCCGTCTTCAAGCACCGCACACTTGATAGTTGTGCCCCCAATTTTAAGGATACCTTCGTGAGTAGCTTTTGCTATTTTTTCTTTCATTTTATACCCCCAATGCTTTTGATATTGTTAAGTCAAAGACATTCTTATTTTCTCGGTTATTGTAACGATAACAAAACTCGTCAAGATATTTAGGCAAATATTGAACACTCACTTTATGAAATTGACCGACAAGACCTCGTTTCAGTTTTCCTGTTGTTCCTTTTCGAGGCTTGCCACCTATATAAATCTCATCCATTTCAACAATACCTTCCATAAGTTCTCGTTCTTCTAACATAGCTTTTCGGATTCGCATACTCATATACCAAGCCGTATCTTTGTTTATATTTAAGTGCCGAGATAGTTGTCGAGAAGAAATTCCCTTCCTTGCGTTGAGAATTAACGAAATAGCAAGAAACCACTTTTGAAAATCCAGTTTTGTTTTATGAAAGATAGTTCTAACTGTCACACTATAAGATGTATTGCAATTATTACAATGATGCCTCTTTTCTTTCTTTAATGGTGTGGATTTATACGATTTACAATAAGGACATTGAGGTTTTCCCCTCCATTTAACCTCTTCTAAATACGCAATACAATCTTCTTGTGTCGGGAATTTCTTATAAATTTCCACAATATTCATCCTATCCTCCTATTTTTTCTTGATTACTATTATCACATACAATATACTACAAAGAATTCAACTTGTCAAGCAAAAAAATAAAAAAAGTTACTACCTTAAAATGGGACATTGCGATGTTTTTTATGAGGATGCTCAATTTTGTGCAGAAAAAGGGGCTCCCAGATAAAATTTGCAATCACGGGAGGTGATGCACGGGAGCCCCCCAAAAGCAAGGGCACAATATATTGTGTCCCTACTGGCTTAAAGTTTCACTTCCACTCCACCATAAATAATGCGACCACTATAAGGTGCATACATAAAAGCCGCATCATCCGGATGCTTCTCATCCTGAACATAGTCAAGTAAGTTCTTTGCACCCACAAAGATACTAAATCCCTGCTCAGTGAACTTCTTGGCTACTC
>JAGMCN010000073.1 GCA_023129235.1 Caldifarciminota bacterium
ATGCCGAATATTTGAAAAAAATTTTGGAAGAAAAAGGTAAGGATTTATATGAATCTTGAAAAGATAGAAAACGTATTTTTTAATGTTCTTGAAGATATACATGATTATCTTCCAGACCTTACGCTTGTAGGGGGATGGATGCCGTATATTTATTCAAACTTTCTTTGGAAAACTTCCGTTAGAAATTCAGTAACTACGGTTGATATAGATTTTGGTGTGGATCAATCTGTTACCAGAAATTATTCGAAGACGATTTTTGAAACCCTTTCTTCTTTAGGTTACAAAGAACGTCATCTGAAGATGGACCGGATGTTTCCTGTTGTGCTGTATAAGGAAAAAATTCCGGTAGAATTTATCACTTACCCCGCCGTGGACATTAAAACAATCGAAAAAATGTTAGGTCAACAGATACAGATCAATAAAATCGATAAATTTGATTTTCTCTTAAAACACAGGGTTTCGATAAATATTCAGGCTAAGAAAAAGAACAAGACCTATCTCATTAATTGCCCAAAATCGTCAGCTTTTTTATACCATAAATGGGCGACTTTTATTGACAGGGAGAATAAAGAAAAACAGGCGAAAGATTTGTATTACATGTATTTTGTTTTACGGTATGCACCCGATATCGATATTATTTATCAGGAAATTGCTAAATATCGACAAGACGGATATTTTGAAAACGCCCCTAAAAACTTTAATAAATTCTTTGAAAGAATTTCAAGCGAAGGTTGTCTCATGATTGAAAAAGAAAACGGTCCGGACGAATATATCGAAGATTTGAGGGAGGATATATTTGAGAGATTTATAAGACTGAGAGAGTTTCTGGATAATGAGTAAATGAGGCAAGTGGTGACGAATTTTATTGACAGGGGTTAAGTCCTTGTGATAGACTTTAGATAGTAAAGTAATAACATCTCAAAGTTTGAGTAACAGGATAACGACGTCCTTCTTAGTAGCAATGTTTGCTAGGAAGGACGTTTTTTATTTCCCCTTGGAATTAGGATTTGATAAAGATGAATTTTAAAACATTATATGAAACGATATCGCCCAGATTGAAAAGAGTAGCAAGAAGCCATAATAACCACAGGGCTTTCATTGACGGGGATGATCTCTATCAGGAGATGTGCATTCATCTGTGGAGCAAGTTTAAAAATGGTGTGCCAGATGGCACGAATGAAGCTTATATAGTCAGGGGTTGTGAATTTTACATATTGAACTACCTCAGGAAAGTGAGAGAAAAAGCAGCCCTTCTGAGTTTAGAAGAGCCCGTGAATGAGGATGGGGGCACTTTGGGAGATATTTTGCCAGATACAAAAGAGCCCGTGGATAGGTGCATAGATAGGAAAGCAGTTATTGAGGATATAAAAAACAATGGTTTCAGCAGAAGAGAAAAAGAGGTCTTTTTACTGTTGCTGGAAGGTTATACGGTAAGAGAGATTGGGGGGAAATTGCGTATTTCTCATGTAATGGTTATCAAGTTTAAACAGAGGATAATCAAGAAGTGTCAGAAAGAGAAAAATAAAAGGTTACCAAAAAGGGCTGATATTTACTTATGTAAGTAGAAGACAAAATAAAAACACGTTGTAGTGTCAGGACAAAGGCGTTCCGAAAAGAACGCTTTTTTTTATTTAATATTGAACAGAGGCGTTCAGTTCCGTGCCATGATGGCATTTGTGAACTGAACGCCTTTTTTAGTGAAGAAAGCAGGAGGTAGAGAGAATGCTTATGAGAACAGCAAGACGGGTAGTGAAACCAGGGGTGCTGGTTATTTTGATAGTGATGGCTTTGCCTGCAGTTGCTGGTGAAGCGACGGCAGAGACTAACGCAGTAGCAATTGATACTGTCTGGACATTGATAGCGGCATTTCTGGTTTTCTTTATGCAGCCGGGTTTTGCTATGGTTGAGGTCGGTTTTACCAGAGCGAAGAATGCTTCTAATATCTTAATGAAAAACCTTATGGATTTTTGTGTAGGGTCAATTGCTTTTTGGCTAATTGGTTTTGGCATAATGTTTGGTGCAGATAAATTGGGACTTTTTGGCACAAACGGATTTTTCTTAAGCGCTGCTAATCCTTCAACAGGAGAAGGCCTGTGGCAGTTTGCCTTCTGGATGTTCCAGGTAGTTTTTGCTGCAACAGCAGCAACCATTGTTTCGGGAGCGATGGCTGAAAGAACAAGGTTTCCCGCGTATCTATTCTACTCATTTTTTATCTGTGCTTTAATTTATCCTGTAGTGGGGCACTGGATCTGGGGGAATGGATGGCTGGCAGCTAAAGGTTTCATAGACTTTGCAGGTTCTACAGTGGTTCACTCAGTTGGCGGATGGGCAGCTCTTGCTGGTGCAATGTTACTTGGTCCAAGATTAGGAAAATACAATAAAGACGGAACCTCTAATGCTATTCCAGGGCACAACATTCCATTAGCGGCTTTAGGTGTATTTATCCTCTGGTTTGGGTGGTTCGGTTTTAATGCAGGCAGCACTACCTCAGGCACGAATTTGAGTATTGCCACAATTGCAGTGACCACTAACTTAGCTGCTGCCGCAGCGGCGATTACTGCCATGTTTACAGCGTGGGTTAGATTTGGAAAGCCTGATACAAGTATGGCTTTAAACGGTGCATTGGCAGGATTAGTTGGTATCACCGCTGCCTGTGCATGTGTCTCTCCCCTAAGCGCTATTATCATAGGAGCAGTAGCCGGGGCGCTGGTAGTATTCAGCGTTGAGCTTATCGATAAGGTCCTCCACATTGATGACCCAGTAGGAGCAATATCAGTTCATGGTGTCTGTGGTGCCTGGGGAACTCTTTCCGTGGGGCTTTTTGCTCAAAGTTTGTACGGGGAGTCAAGCGGAGTGGGTGCTGTAAACGGCCTCTTCTTCGGAGGCGGCTTATCGCAGTTTTTCACACAGTTGACAGGTGTAGTTTCAGTATTTATCTGGGTGTTTGGAGCTTCGTTAGGGCTTTTCTATGTCATCAAAAAAACCATAGGACTTAGAGCTTCTGATGAGGAACAGTTAAAAGGATTGGATATTAGTGAACATGGTATGGAATCTTACGCTGGATTCCAGATATTTACTACAGAATAGATGAAAGGAGCTGATAAAGGTGAAACTAATCATAGCCCTGATTGTCGTGTCCCACGAATTTTTAGAT
>JAGMCN010000074.1 GCA_023129235.1 Caldifarciminota bacterium
AAGTAGTTTTTATGCTGGAGGAGCGTTTATATCGCCGGAGTATGTAGAAGTAATAGAGTATGTAGAAGTAATAGAGTATGTAGAAGTAATAGAGTATGTAGAAGTAATAGAGTATGTAGAAGATGAAAAAACAAGCAACGAACCTTCTTTCTCAGATTTGCTATCTAATCCAGAAGGTGTATTACTGGATTGTTTATTTGATAGTCTTGAAGAAGGAGACACAACAGAGCTCGATATGGTAATAGATTGGTTAGGGGCATAAACAATGAACACAAAACAATGGGATAAGGATATAGCAGCGGGAATAGTGAATGAAGAAATGAAACAGCATATGCACGATTTGTATGTAGCATCAAGAGGCAGGATAGGAGTAAAAAATGACTAAGAAGAAATACGCAAACGCAGCGGAAAAACAGCGTGCCTGGAGAATACGTCACGGTCAGAAGCAAAAAGTCCCTCTCGCGCTTCGTAGAGGCGAAGAGTTGGGGGCGAGTGAAACTACTTTCAGGCAAAAGAAAGAAGATGAATCGTGGGAAGACTATCACAAATACCTAACAGCGAGTATCAACGCAGCCCGAAAAAGGCAAAAATCAGCAGGTGGTAAAGAAATAAAAAGGGAAGTTAAGCCTGGCGGCGACGCGAGGGGTCAGCGAGTTTATCCTGGTGATTACTACGAAATGAGAAGAGAGGTTGATAAACCACCGGAGGGAAAGAAAATAAAAGAAAAATTTAAAGGGAGAAAACGGAAAAATGAATAAAAAAGAAAAGGAAGCAATAGGAATGTTAAAGAAAGGCATGAGTATAGCAACCGTAGCGAGGGAAACAGGTTTTAGTAGTTTTTGGCTTGCTATGAAAATGAACGAGGTGGGAATATGATGAACGTTGAGGAAATCGAGATAGAAATAAAAAAGCAAAAAGACGCTCTTGCTAAGTTGGAAGATTCATACGAAGCGGAGCAAGACGAAAGCAAACAGCAAAAGTTAGAATGGAGAATGAATCAGAAAGAGGATGCGGTAAATGTTCTGATAGAACGACAACAAAAGCTCCTCGATAAAGAAGCGGAGGAAGCGGAGAAAGATAACGGTAAAGACAAAAATGTCGAAGAAGAAGACCTTGATGTGTGTTCTGAGTGTGGCGGTGACCTCGTTTTAATAGGCAAGGATGAGAATGGAGTAGATGTCTATGAGTGTGAGCAATGTAAGGAGCTATTCTTGGATGAGTGAGGATAAAAATGGAAAAACAAAAGTTGGATAAAGACGAGATAAAAAAGGTGGTAACGGAGCGCATACGAGCCGGCGATGACTATAAGAAAACAAAGAAATTCTTGGAGAATTCAGGGATAGAATACACAGGATTAAAAACTACGTTCTATACTTGGAAGCAAGAAATGTTCCCGGAGGATTTGCGAGGAAAAACTCTCGAAGCCATGAAGGAAGCCAAAGAAACCAAACAGAAACCTCTCTTACCCACCCCGAAAGCCTGGACTAAACAAAAGCAGACAGAAGCAGATTTATGTATTTTTGCTGACGCTATAAATGAGGCTTTGTTCTACT
>JAGMCN010000075.1 GCA_023129235.1 Caldifarciminota bacterium
TGTTACAGAGGAGGAAGCCTTTCAAGAATTTCTAAATGAATACAATACGCTTGAGATAGAATTAGTCCAATTTGATGAGCTAAAAGATGCCAGAGAGTTTTATCAGAAGGTGAAGAGTTCTCCGGAGTTTTGGGAAAAAGAGAAGAAGAAGGAAGAAGAGAAAATAGAGAAAGAGAAAAAGGAAGGGAAAGAGAAAAGGCGCAGCTCTTTCAAACGCCCTGGGTTTGTTTGTCTGGAGTTTCTTATGAATATGTGGAAGCTGCCCAAGAAGGCGGTGTATGATATGATTGAAATGGATATAGGGTCAATATATCCTCCAACACTGATTTACCGTGGCTATGGGGTCTTTAAGGTCCTGAAGATAAGGCGTGCGGAGAGGAAAGAATTTCCCAAAAGGCGTGAATCCTACTATGAGCAGATTCGAATGAGAAAGAAATACAAAGGATTTAACAGATGGCTGGAAGAGTTAAGAGAAGAGGCCGGCATTAAGAAATTTGCCAAGCCTTTACCAGTTAAAAATGGGGCACTCTGATGGAGAGCTGGTGCCTATCAGTGCTTTGCCATTATGAGTTATTATAAAATCTTAGGATTTGATAAAGAGCCATTTTCTTCAAGCCCTGATCCGGAATTTTTCTATGAGTCAAGGGGGCGTGAGGGAGTTCTCACAAACCTGATGATCGAATTGAGACTCAGACGAGGCTTGAGCATTATCTTGGGAGATGTCGGCACAGGCAAGACCACTTTGTGTAGAAAATTGATTCAACTTTTGAAGGGGAAAGAAGGCTTTATTTATTATATGGTATTGGATCCCAGCTATGAGACGGAGGAAATCTTTTTTAGCTCTCTGGTAAGAAATTTTGATATCAAATCTAACAGTTTAAGCCCATCTGCATCTATATTGGATCTCAAAGAAGCTGTTGAGAGATTTCTGTTTAGAAAGGGTGCAGAGGAGGGTAAAATTATAGTTTTGGTAATCGATGAAGCGCAAAAGCTGAATGAGATGTCCCTGGAATGTTTACGCGTACTTCTTAATTATGAAACTAATAAGTTCAAACTCCTTCAGTTGATTCTCTTGGGCCAGATGGAGCTGCATTCCAAAATAATAACCATACCCAACTTTTTGGATAGAATCAGTTTCAAATATGCCTTAAATCCCCTGGATGAGGCTGAAACCAGGAAGTTGATTGAATTTCGTGTAAAGCAGGCAGGTTATAAGGCGAGAATGCATCTATTCCTGGAAGATGCTACAGGAGATATCTATAGATACACGCGCGGCTATCCAAGGCAAATCGCGATGCTATGTCACAAGGCATTGAAGGCTTTGGTAATTAAGAATAAACAGGTGGTAGACAAAACGTTAATTCAAGAGATTATTGATGAGGAGGCAAAAGCAGGATGGGCACGGACAGATCCAGCCTTACTCCAGAAAGGCAATTGTTAAAATTAATTGAGGAACCGGAGTCAGCGGGTCTCAAACGATGGAGAATTGGGCGTAAGAGTATCGGATTTTTCTCCTTCGGTGCTATAAAAGGGAGGTTTTTATTTTTTAAGCAGAAAGTAAGTGGATATCTGGCACCTAAAAAAGGGCCGATAAGCATTCAAGGAATAAATAAAATCTTTGTATTTTGCGCCTTTATTTTGGTAATATATTTATTAGCGGATATTATAGGCCCGATAATTACCTTGGATAAGATGCCTGTTTTAACTGCGGATTTTACTCCACCAGGAGCCCAGGATGAAATAATATCAGAAGCCGCTTCTTTGTTAAAAAAGGGGCCGTATTATTCAGGGAAGGTTAGGTCCAGGAACATTTTTAAATTTGCAGCTCTTGCACCAAAAGCCTCAAAAGAGAAAAGCGATGCCGCTCCCCAAAAAAAGAAGACCTCAGAGATAGCTGAGTTGGTAAAGGACTTGAAGTTAGTGGGTATATCCTGGTCGGATGACCCTGATGTCATGATAGAGAATACAAAGAACAATGTGACATATTTTTTGAAGCGTGGACAGATAATCAATAACAAGAAAGTGAAAATAGTGGGAGTATTCAAAGACAAGATTATCCTGCGTTACAAAGAAGAAGAGGTTGAGCTTAAATGAAAAAGTCTATTGGTTATCATAACATGCGAGGTTTTATTTTAGCAGTTATGTTAATAGCCATCGTTTTCAGCATAAACCGGAACCTGGAAGCAGAAAATAAACCTACAAAAGGTGCCGATACGCGGGAGAGCAAGGCAGAACTTCAATCTGGAAAAGACAGCATGTCCCAGCTCATCTCATTAGATTTGCGGAATATGGAGGTAGTGGATGCATTGAAGTTTATTGCCCAGAAAGGTGAGTTGAATATAGTGATTAGCAAAACTGTTACCGGTCGTTGTATGCTGCTCCTTGAAAATGTAGCAATTAAAGATATCTTCGATGTCATCCTTCTCAGTAATGCCCTTGCTTATGTTAAAAAGGGGGATATTTATTATGTTATGACAGGTAAAGAATATAAGGCATGGTACGGTGAAAACTATGGAGATACGCGTAAGCTCAAGGTTTTCCACCTTAAGTATGCTGTCCCGGGGAAGGCATTTATACTCATCGATGCCCTAAAAAGTGAGATTGGGAAGATAATTGTTGATCAGGACTCAGGTACTGTCCTGATTATGGATACACCCAGCAAGATTGGGGAGATGGAAAAAGCCCTGGCTGTTTTGGAGGAGGAGATTGAGACAGTTGTTCTTAATTTGAACTATGCGAAGGCAAAAGATATTGAAGACCAGATTAAGCCGCAGCTGGACGATAAAAAAGTGGGCTCGATTAAGGCAGATGAACGCAGCAACCAGGTAGTTGTGCAGACCTTGCCCGGGAGAATGAAAGATATAAAGCGAGTGATCAGTGCGCTTGACAAAAAGACACAGCAGGTTTTAATCGATGCCAAGATCATAAGGATCGAACTTAATGATAGTTTGAATGCAAGCTTTGAATGGGAAGGGCTGTTTGCATATCTGACTAAGAGTTACGGGGCAGTTTACCTTGGCAATAAGCCCTACTCTTGCCAGACTTATATCGGCAACCAGACGAAGATAAATCCTCCCTCCGCTAAACCTGCTCCCAAGTCTACCTTTGCAGAAAGTGTTTATTTTGGTACGATTGATGGACAGCAGAAATTTGAGGGTGCATTAAAGTACCTGCAGACATTGGGAGAGATGAAGGTTATCTCTAATCCTAAGTTGTCGGTGCTTAACGATCAAGAAGCAAAGATTCATATCGGAAGACGTGAGGCATATGTCACTACCACTACTACCGCCGGGCAGACCACGACCACTGTTGCTGAAGAAGTAACATTTGTGGATGTGGGAATTATGTTGAATGTAACACCAAGGATCAATGAAGAAGGTTATATTACTATGAAGATAGAACCTGAAATTAGCCACGTTGTTGATACACTTATCACACCACTGGGGAGTGAAATACCTATTATAGATACTTCTACGGCTATGACTACAGTTATGGCAAGGGATGGTACCACTATTATAATTGGCGGATTACGTAAGGAACAAGAGGCAAAAAAAGTCGACCAAATACCCTTCCTCGGCAGTATTCCGGTTATAGGCAGACTCTTTCGTTCGCAAAAAAAAGATAAGACACGTTCTGAAATCTTAGTTATGATTACGCCTCGTCTTATTAGCGGTGATATTTTGGAGACAGGTGATGTGGAAGTGAAACAGGAAAAGCTTAAGCCCTATGTGCACTATGAGGTCCCTGAAGAGAAAACTGAAGAAACAGTTTTGAAGTTTAAACCCTACATAGACTACGATAAAGCTTATGAAGTAGAAAGTGGGAAAGGATCTCTAAAGACTGAAAAGGAGCTGGAGATTAATGAAAAGAAAGACTGATAGAAGGTCCGGTTTCTCAAGCGGACGGATTATTAGCTGGATAGCAATTTTCTGTATTTTGGCTGCTTTATCCATTGGGCTCTGCATTTTCTTTGCACAGGAACCTCAGGATGAAGATGTTCGAATTGAGGAGCATGAACATGAACGAGAGATCTCCTATAAGGAACTTCAGAAAGACCTGGATAGTCTCCGCAAAGATCGGGATAATCTCCTGGTACAGGTAAAGAGATTGACTCAAAAAAGCGGTGAAGTGAAGGTCATTGAAGGTGATTTTAATAAACTTATTGAAGAAAGAGATATCCTGCTTGATAAAAAAGAGAAGCTGGAGAAGAAGGAAAAGGTGCTTAAAAATGAGATAGAGAAGCGTAAAAAAGAGATAGAAAGATTCAAGACACTTGAGAAAAAACTGAATGAGGAGAAAAGCCATCTGGAAGAGCTTGTTGTTGCACTGCAGTCGCGCAGAGGGATTGTGAGGTTAAAAAGTGCCGTGGATTCATTAAAGAAAGAGAAACTGCAATTGGCTCGTTCCCTTAAGGAAACACAGAAAAAGCTCGGGCAGTTGGAAAAGAAGTCGAGAGGAGTTGAAAGGGAATTAGAGATAAATAAATACAAATTCGAGAGGGATATAAAGGAATATAAAAGTCGTTTAGATAGGTTAAAGGATTTGTATGCTGAAACACTTCAGGAAAAAAAGATACTTGCTGATAAGCTGGCTAAACTTCCAGGTAAATTTGCTGAGCTCGCACGTCAGAATAAGAAACTTATTAAAGAGACAACTAATATGCATTATAACTTAGGCGTTTTTTACACCAAGAATAAGGAATATAAACGCGCTGCTGCCGAATTTAAAGAAACATTAAAACTGAAACCAGATCACGCATATGCAAGCTATAACTTGGGCTATATTTATGCAGAGTACCAGGTGGATCGGCCGCAGGCAGTTAGATATTTCAAGGATTATCTTGAGTTTTCCGCTGGCAAAGAAGACAAGAAAGACAAGAAAGGCAAGAATAGAGATTGGGTAAGAAAATATATTCTTACCTGGGAAACGTGGTATGGCAGAGAGATCAAATAAACCGGAGGAGGTGATATATATGGAGATGTTAAACCCGCGAAGAATACTTTATTCCACAATATGTCTATGGCTTATTTTTTGCTTGTTTGCTTGTGGAAGAAAAGAATCCAAACCCACCGGGGAAGAGGAAGTTAAACCAACTGAAGTGAAGAAAGTTAAGTTGATAGAAAAAGAGAAGCGGGTCAGGCTAATTGAAAAAGAGCGAGCTGAGCTGGATAATACGGAATGGCGAATAAGCGTGACTTCTCTAAAGGGGGGGGAGCCCAAATCCGACACTTTGAGATTTATCAATAGGAAAGTTGTCTCTAAAGTATTTGAGTCTAAAGGGTATCCTGCGTCAAACTATACTATGAGGATCGAATTCGATGGAACAGTTGTCTGGGAAACAATGCAGACAAAAGAGGGAGAAGGTGTAGTATTCTGGCGTGCTGAACACAAGGGTAATATAATGAAAGGAGTCATTAGTAAACATCCAAAAGAAGGTAAGAACGAAGATTTTTCCTTCGTCAGCATCAGTAGTAAGAATATCAAGTAAAATATTGCCTTTCTTATGAACCAGGCAAATATTCAGTGGACTGTGTGTCATTCTGAACGAAGTTAAAGAGTTTCTGTAGATTCTTTATCGCTTCGCTTTTCAGAATGACACTGGTTTCAGTGAACTTTCTCCCCCTGTAAGTTCGCAAGGATCGTGATCCGGTGAATACTTAAGGAGGATTGAAGATGTCTAAATGGATAGTTAAAACACTTGAGCCGTTTAGAAGCTTACGGTTTCTAACGGGTCTTGTTATAGTTAGTGTTTTTTTAATCTCATTCAGCCTTAATTCCCTGCAAGGTGCTGAAAAGAAAGAGAACCCCGGGGTTCCGTATCAGAGTGCGATTGATCGCTTTGCAGACTTGGACTTAGATAGAGCTTATGAATGGGCAAATATAGTAATAAGAGACTTTCCGGAAAGTGAAGAAGCAGAGAAAGCAATTCTTCTGAAAGCTATGATTTCTACAATCAAAGTTCAGACCTTTGATATACTTAGTAAAAAATGTGGAGAAGCAATGCAGAAAGCCGTCATTTATAAAGATAAGAAGAAAAATAGGAAACTATATGTTGAGGCTACTCAAAGGGCAGTTGAAGGCGGAGAGGTTTTGGTTGAAGATGCAAAAGCCCTATTTGAATATGCAGGCAGGCCAATGGCTGTGGAGTTCAAGAAGAACTATGACAGTTCGGTCCTTTTTATAGAAGCTTATCTCCCATATAAAATGCTTGAGAATGGTTATCCGCCGGCAAGGAAAGAAATGGAGACAATTGAAAGACATCAGAGTGATATGTCCTATTGTTTTGTTCTAAGCTGTTTTTTGCACAGCTCATCACCGGAAAGAGATGAACAAATAGCGAAAAGTTTTGAAAAGAAGCAGATAATCAAAGGCAATGTGAATTGGGCTGGCTGCATGGCGGCTATGGGTGATTGGCTTATTCATTATGCAGCAATATGCAAAGTTGGTTGGATACACCCTGCACTTAACACGAAGATTAAGGATTTTGAAAAAGCGAAGGCGGGCTATGAAACAGCAAGGCGCTGCTTTGAAAATGTGATAAAACTTTCTTCCAAAGGCAGATCTCATAATGAGGGTAGAGTCCGTGCCAGGGCAAGAATCAAAGAGATAGATAAAGCATTAAGTGAAATAAATAAAGCCGGAGAGAAGAGAAAAAAGAAGAGATGAGTAAAAGATTTTTGGTTTATGTATCTGTTTTTCTATTCCTTTTAGCCTCTTTGGTTAAAGGGTTTGCAGGGGAGGAAAGAGCGACTAATTTATTGATTATTGTAGATTCGTCAAATAGTATGTCGCTGAGGACTAAGGATGGCAAGCAGAGGCTGGAGGCAGTCAAGAGCTCCTTGGGTAAATTGGTAGAGGGTCTTTCCGGTAATGTAAATGTAGGAATGATAGCTTTTGGGCACAGGGATAAGGAGAAGTATGGGTGTAAAGACATAGAAATGGTGATACCTATTGGCCCATTGGATGTGGCAACTGTGAAGAAAGAGCTGAGTTTACTTCAACCCAGAGGAGTAACTCCTCTATCGGCTTCTTTAAAGAAAGCAGCCACGATTCTGAAAAACCTTAAAGGTAAATCTTGCATACTATTAATGAGCGATGGAGAAGAAACCTGTGGAGGTAATCCGGTAAAAACAGCCTGCTGGATAAAAGAAAAATGCGGTATAGCCGTTGTAGTAGATGTCGTAGGGCTTAATGTGACCAAACGAGCACAAGTACAACTATTGGATATCGCAGCAGCTGGCGGGGGACAATATTATGCTGCTAATAGTTCTGATGAAATTAGTTCTGCTCTTACAAATGTGGCTGGAGAAAGAATAGGAAAACAGATTAAAGCGAAAAAGATAGGGAAGGAAGAAGAGAAGAGGACAGTAGAAAGTGCAAGGGGAGAAAAGAGAGAGGGATCTAAGGACAATATATTAGGGATCTTGATTTTGCACCATGGCAATTCAATTCCCGAGTCTATATCGATTTATAACCAGGAAACAGGTGAGCAAGTTAGTGGTTCTCATATATGGGTTCATCTTGAAAATAGTTATAAGGTATCCTTGAACCCTGGTGTTTACAGATTGAGGGTTGAAATGAAAGATAGAGATACCCCTTTGAGTATCAAGAATGTGGTAGTTAAGGCATCCAGAGAGACATTAATCAATATAGAATGATTTAATCTTACCCAAAATAAAGTAAGGG
>JAGMCN010000076.1 GCA_023129235.1 Caldifarciminota bacterium
CCCCAACTTGCAAAATTGGCCAATAAATTATGCTCCATTTTACAAGTTACTAGAAGAAATTAATAAATTCAAGATTCCTTTAATGATTACCATAATTACTAAACCTTTGGGCTCTCATCACTTAGGTATGATTACTGAGATTTCCAAAGCCACTAAAGGTCTTGACAGCCCGGTCATAATAACTTCTTTTGACCATTTCTATTATCCAGAAGTTCTTGTTGCAATGAAGGAGAACCCGAATATTTATGCTGAAACTTCACTTTTCAATACTCCGGATAGTTTTGAAATATTCATTACTGAAACAGGAGAAGAAAGAATAATCTTTGGTTCTAATTCGCCTTTAAACTACTTTGCTGCTCCTCTTATCTGTTTGGAGAATGCAGACATTTCCAAGAAACAGAAAGAGAAGATTTTAAGTAACAACATAATAAATTTACTGAAGAGGAATCTATGAAGATAATTGATGTTCATGCCCATTATGGAAAATGGTTTATTCTTACTAATAAAAACTCCATGAAGGATACTTTAGAGATAATGAGGAAATATAGTATTGAGAAAGCTATTCTTTCTTCTTCTTTAGCCATTATTTACGATTTTGTAGAGGGGAATAGAGAATTAGCCAAGGCAATAAAGGGATATAAGAATCTCTTTGGATACGTGTTCCTAAATCCTAATTACTTAGAGCTGAGTTTGAGAGAGATGAAAAAGTACCTTAGCAAGAAAAATTTTGTTGGGTTGAAACTTTACAGTAATGGCTATATTAATCAACCTCTAAATTGTAAAGGTCATGAGAAGTTTTTAGAAGTTTTAGCCAAAGATTACCCAGAGAAAGGTATAATCCTTTTTCATTGCTGGTTTCAAAGTGTTTCCCAGTTAATAGAATTAGCAAAGGAATTCCCCACCCTTAAATTTATTATGGGACATATGGGAGGGATAGAATGGAAAGAGGTAGTAGAGAAAGTCAAAGAAGTAAAGAATGTCTATTTAGAGATATGTTCTGGCTATCCTTTAAGAAATAAGATTGAGGATGCAGTAAAAGCAGTGGGTGCTCAGAGAATATTATTTGGAAGCGATATGACTCTCCTTGATCCTGGTTCTAGCTTGGGGATGGTTTTAGATGCTGAAATATCATTGGAAAAGAAAGAGAGAATATTATACAAAAATGCGAAGGAGTTGTTTCCACGATGAACCTTAAACCAATAGTATTTGAAAAATTGCCTGTTCATGACACCTGTTGGTCTTTAATTACCGGGGTTGATGGGAAAATCTATATTAGTGTCTGTGGAGAAATGACTGGGGGCTTGAGTGCCTACCTTGTTTCCTATGATCCTGAAACTGAGAAGGTGGAGTATTTACTAGAGGTAGCAAAGGTATTAGGAATACCTGAGGATAGTGGAGAAGCAACTCATGCTAAAGTTCATTACTGCTTACTTTGTGATGATGAAGGAATGCTTTACGGGGCGACACATTGCACCGGTGCACCAAAAGGAGATTTTATCTGGAGGCCATGGAATTGCTGGAGTCATCCGGTAAAACATTTCAGGGGTTCAGGGATATTTGGTTATGATCCGAAGAAGAAAGAAGTTCTCTTCACTGATTTTTTTCTTCCTCGTGAGGGAAGCAGGTGTATGGCTATCAGCAATAAGAGAAGAAAAATATATGGAATCTCTTATCCAAAAGATCATTTCTTTATCTATGACCTTACAGAACATAGGCTAAATGATCTCGGTAGAATTGGTAGTGTTAACTCAAGGATAATATTTCTTGACCCTGATGAAAATGCTTATACTGCAGATGATTATGGCAATCTCATATTTTGCGATGGAGACAAAGAAGAACTTAAGGAATTAGATATTCAAATTCCGCATGCTTCTTTTAGAAATGGTTATTATACTGTTCTTAGAGATGTAGTCCCAAGTCCTGATGGTGAAAGTGCTTATGGAGTAGCCGAACCCTGGGGGAAAAGATTATTTTGCTATAACTTTAAGAGAAAAAGAATGTATGATCTTGGAAAAGCTTATGGAGAGGAAAATACTAA
>JAGMCN010000077.1 GCA_023129235.1 Caldifarciminota bacterium
GGTGCAGATATAAAAGTAAAGGGCGGAGAAGTTATAAATTTCTGTGCCAACAATTATCTTGGACTTGCAGGAGACCCGAAAGTTGCTCAGTTTGCAAAAGAAGGGGTTGAGAAATACGGATATGGAATGTCAAGTGTGCGATTTATTTGCGGAACCCAAGATATACATCGTGAACTTGAGCATAAGATTGCAGATTTTCTACACACAGACGATACTATTCTTTATTCAAGTTGTCTTGACGCAAATGGGGGGCTATTTCACACATTGCTTGACGATGATGATGCCATAATATCTGATGCTCTAAATCATGCATCAATTATTGATGGAGTCAGACTGTGTAAAGCAAACAGGTTTATATTTAAACATGGAGATATGGAGGACCTGGAAAAAGTATTGAAAGATACGCAGAAATACACTTTGAGGTTGATAGCAACAGACGGAGTATTCTCAATGAATGGGAATATTGCAAAGCTTGACAAGATATGTGCACTTGCAGAGAAATACAATGCACTTGTGATGATTGATGATGCTCATTCTACTGGATTTTTTGGCAAGACAGGTAGAGGGACTCCTGAGTATAGAGGGGTAGAAGGCAGAGTTGATATAATCACATCAACTCTTGGCAAAGCACTTGGTGGTGCGTCAGGTGGATTTACAACTGGGAGAAAAGAAATAATTGATATACTGCGTCAGAGGTCAAGACCTTATCTTTTTTCAAACACTCTTGCTCCACCAATTGCATATACAGCAATGAAAGTAATAGATATGCTTGGAGAGACAACCCAGCTAAGAGATAAACTTGAATGGAACACAAAGTATTTCAGAGAGGGCTTGGCAAATCGTGGATTTAAGATTACGCCGGGTGTTCATCCTATAATTCCAATTATGCTTGGTGATGAGAAGCTTGCTCATGATATGGCACGAGATATGCTTTTAGATGGGATTTATGTAGTCGGATTCTCGTATCCAGTAGTTCCAAGAGGACAGGCAAGGATACGAGTTCAGATGTCAGCGGCTCATGATAAGAGACATCTGGATAAGGCACTTGATGTATTCGAAAAAGTAGGCAAGAAATACGAGGTGATTTAAGCTAAAGAAGTAGGTGAATCACGAATATTGGATGAGGGAAGCTCTCAAAGAGGCGAGAGTTGCAAGCGAGGAAAAAGAAATTCCTGTTGGAGCTGTTGTTGTTCTTAATGATAGGATAATAGGGCGAGGGCATAATCAAGTTGAAACACTCCAAGACTCAACTGCACATGCAGAAATGGTTGCTATAACGAGTGCATCTCAAACTATTAAGAATTGGAGATTAGAGGATGCAAGTATTTATGTAACTTTGGAACCCTGTCCTATGTGTGCTGGGGCAATTTTACTTTCAAGAATCAGCAAATGTATATTTGGAACACGAGACCCAAGATTTGGAGCCCTTGAAAGTATTTACCAGATTAAAGATAAAAAACTTGAAATTATATCGGGAATCCTTGAAGGTGAGTGCAAGGAGCTAATAGAGGGATTTTTTAAAACCATAAGGGAAAAAGATAAGAGATAAACTTTCTTGCTACAAAGAATGAAAAAGAAGAAAAGTAAGCTTAGGGGTTGGATTGAGGACCTTATTTTTGTTGTAGTAGCTGTTCTTTTAATCAGAGCTTATGTGATTCAAGCTTATCGTATTCCGACTGGCTCAATGGAGCGAACCTTGCTTGTCGGAGACCATTTGTTTGCGTGCAAATTCTTGTATGGAATTCGCATTCCATTTACTGATAAGCGAATACTTGAATTTCGTGAGCCGAGACGAGGAGATATAATAGTATTTAGATTTCCTTATGAGCGCAAGGATTTTGTAAAGCGGTGTATAGCTGTGGAAGGAGATATTGTTGAGATAAAGGACAAACAAGCGTATGTGAATAATAGGTTATTATATGAGCCATACACGCATCACGGAGACCCCGGAAATTATGCGAGATTAGAAATTCCTGAGTTTGAGTATCAACGGGCGTGGGTTCGTGGCGAGTTTAGAAATGCAGGTGCGATGATAAGAGATAATTTTGGTCCAGTGAGAGTGCCGAATGGATGTATGTTTATGATAGGAGATAATCGAGATTTTTCATTTGATTCCAGGTTCTGGGGACCTCTTGAGAAGAAATGGATTCGGGGGAAAGTTCTTGTATTATATTTTTCCTGGAACAAAGAACCTCCGTTATATAAAATCTGGAAGAAAGTTAGATGGAAGAGAATCGGAAATATAGTTCATTGATAAAAAGATTAGAGATTAATAGAAACTTGTCCACAGGATTCTGTGAATAGAAACTTATGGAAATTTATTGTTACTACAAATTTCTACTAATTTCTATGAATTTCTATCAATTTCAAACGTTGTAATGTATAATTTATATTTGCTCATATTTATTGGAACACAAACCCCTGAGCTTGAGATTCCAAAAGTAGTAATATACGGGGAAAGAAAAGTGGATATAGAAGTTCTTAAAAGAGAGCTTGTTCCGGATACTATCCCTCTGGATGAGATTCCGAAGCTTAATCCTCCAAGACTTGTGTTTAATAAATCTTCTCATCTCTCGGGTTATAAATCTCGCAACTCTTTATTTAATTTAAGAGGAAGTGCGGGTGGAAGTGGTGTGGTTAAGGGATTTTATGGTAGAGAGAGGTTTTCCACCAACGTTTCATACTCTAATGATATAAAAGGGATAAAAAATGGAGTAGGTTTAGGTGCTGGAGGAAGTTTTGAGAATATGTCTTTTGGAGCAAATTATGAATTTGAAAACTACGCAGGAAAGGTGTTTGAAATAATTAAATATGGAGTATTTAAAACAACTATTAGTTATATCTTACCTTCTTTGTATCTGAACACTGAAGGGTATTTTGGTGCTTTAGAAAAAACGTTAGATGGTTTAGGTACAAGTGGAAAAGAAGCAGCGTTTGTTGGTTACGGCAATTATTTTATTCCATTAAAGTGGATGAATCCAAGAATAGAGTTCTATGTAGCCCACGATAACTTATTGGATTCATTGCTTCTCTCGGTAGGAGGTAAAGTTACTAGTAATTTCAAGGATTGGCTTATTGAACCCGGGGTTAAACTTTTCTCTCAATCTCCGTGGATTCTGCCTTCTTTAAGATTAGAGAAACACAAAGTAATATGGTTTGAGTATTCTCCTTCTTTTTCGTTGATAACAAGAGATAAAGCTTTAAGTTATAATCGTTTTGTAGGGAGTGAAGCACATATAGATAAAAGAAAAACAGCAAGAGTAGGGAGTAAACTAAAGAACTTTAAACTAAACTTTGACTGGATTCAGGACTATCCTTATTTTTTCGGTCCCATTAGCTCCTCTACCACCAAAACTGTTTTGCCCTATCATTATTATTCTCAAAGTGACACTACGGTTTTCACGATTAGTGGGATAATTGAACAAAAGTTTGGGACTATTAGCTTAAGGCATAATATAAGTGGGATTCCGGAGTATATTCCTCCGTTCATTTTGGGATTAGGTTTTAAGTGGAGAGATTATAAATTAAAACTTGACTATGGAGGACATAGTGATTATAATTATCTGGATTTAGAGATTAGTTGGATATTTCATAAGAATTTGACTCTATTTCTGGATGTCAGAAATTTATTTAATGAAAACGACCCAATATTTGATGTATATTATGAACCAGAATGCAAGATTTTACTTGGATTAGACTTAAAACTGTAAGGAGGGAATTATGACTTTTATGGGAATTTTAGTAAAAGGCGGATGGATGATGATTCCTATTCTCATTTGTTCTATAGTTGCTATTATAATTGTTATTGAGAGGATACTTGTTTTATCTCGTGCGAATCTGCCTTCTGATTTTATGGGAAAGTGCAAGTCCTATTTAGAAAAGGAAGACCGTCAGGGTGCAATTGAGATGTGCGGACTTTACGATTCACCTATTGCAAGAGTTATAAAAGAAGGGCTTACGGGTGATGAAGAGACAATGAATATCAAAGCAAATCTTGAGGTTGCGGAACTTGAGCGTCGTATTACTGCACTTGCAACAATAGTTGGGATTGCACCGTTGCTTGGTTTTCTTGGCACAGTTACAGGGATGATACGAGCGTTTATGCGAGTTGAGCAACTTGGAGGAAATGTGAATGCGTCAGTTCTTGCAGGTGGAATATGGGAAGCACTGGTTACTACTGGAGCTGGACTTGCAGTTGGAATAATTGCATATATATTTTATAACTATATAGTGGGACGTATAAAAGGAATTGTACAAACTATTCAAAATAAATCACTTGAGGTCTTGAAATGGAAATAAAAACACATCACGAACCATTAAGTTCTATATCTCCTATATCTATAGCAGATGTGGTTTTGCTTCTCCTTATTTTCTTTTTGCTCACTTCAACTTATGTTCTTGAGCCGGGTATCAGGGTGAAACTTCCATCATCTACTTCGGCTGAAGTTGTGTCAAAAAAAGAGATTGTAGTGACGATTACAAAGGATGGAGAGCTATTTTTAGGAGGAGAGAGAATCGGACTTCTTGAACTTGCAGGTGGATTGGAAGCAGAATTAGCGGAATCTCTTGATAAATTGATAATTATCCGAGCTGAGAAGGAAGTTGAAGTTGACCGTCTTATACGGATAATGGATATGGCAAGGAGTGTCGGGGGAGAGAAATTCTTTATTGCTACAAGAAAAACAATATAAAAAGTAAAAAAAACTTGACAAGCTATAGTTCTATAATATTAATTCGTTAAGTCAATATTGGGTAAGGAAAGGGCCTATTAGATTCTTTAACGTACGTAGTAGTAATTTAAATTTTAGGAAGAAAATGTATGTTGAAGAAATAATAGGTTTTTTACTATGGAATGTGAGAATAATAGTATGTTGTAATGCACTATTAAAATGAAAAAATATCTGATTATATTGAGTATTTTATTTTTACTCCGAGGGGTTCAGACAGAGGCGAGTGAAGCAGGGGCAATTTTTCTTATAATCTATCCGGGAGCAAGGCCAAATGGAATGGGAGCTACATTTACTGCTATCTCTGATGATGCATTAGCTACTTATTACAATGATGCAGGATTAGGATTCCAGAAAGGCAACAATCTATCTCTTATGCATGCAAACTGGTTGCCGGGGTTATATCCCGGGATGTATTATGAGTTTATCTCATATGCTCATCAAGTTACTGGAGGAGTAGTTGGAGGACATATCATATATTTGACTACAGGAGAAACAGTTGGGGTGGACGATAAAGGTAGTGAAATAGGAAGATGGACAACTTGGGATGCTTCAGTGAAAATTTCTTATGGGACTACAATAAGTAAAACATTAGCTCTTGGAGTAGGTGCAAAATGGATTTATAGTTTTCTTGCTCCATTAGATATAATCCGAGAAATATTAGGACCAAGCTACCGATTTGGGGGTAAGGGTAATTCTTGGGCTTTTGATGTGTCAAGTCTTTACATACCTAATAAAAGGCTTCAACTTGGTTTGTCTCTTCAAAATATGGGACCAAACATAAGTTATCTGGAAGCAGGAACATCAGACCCACTTCCTTGGACACTTAGATTTGGGATTGCATGGCACTTATTTAGTAGTGCAACAAATAAACTTACGATTTCAGGAGAATTGACAAAAATTGTAGTCGGATTTGATGAAGATTTGAAAGATATAGGAAACCCAGAAACTCGCAAAGAGGCGTTTACTTATATCTATCAGGATA
>JAGMCN010000078.1 GCA_023129235.1 Caldifarciminota bacterium
CGCACAGGCATATTATAGAACAAACTCCTGATAGTTATTGTGGTTCCGAGAGCTCTTGGGGTCTCCCTTTTTTCGATGATTTCTTCGTTCCGCACTCTTATATATCCTCCTGCTTCTTGTGTTTTGGGTCTTGAGCTAATTTCAAGCTCAGCCACTCTGCACATTGATGGAAGCGCCTCTCCTCTGAATCCAAAGTTCCTAATCTCAAAAAGCCCTTCTTCATCTTTGAGTTTGCTTGTTGTATGAGGTTTCACTGCAAGTTCAAGTTCTTGAATGCTCATCCCAATCCCATTATCAGAGATTCTCATTTCAGGAACTCCATTTCCCTTGACTTCGCAAGAAATATGGGTTGCTCCAGCATCTATAGAGTTTTCTACAAGTTCCTTGATGCAAGAAGCTGGGCGTTCTATCACTTCACCAGCCGCAATCTTTGAGATTAAATCATCCGAGAGTTTAATAATCTTTGATTCCATTTTTTTAACACGAATTATTCGCAGAATCCTGTGGACACGAAAAGACATCGGCACACAGATTTACACAGACTGGAAAGATTGTCACAGATTGTATATAAATCCGTGTAAATCTGTCTTATCTGTGAATATCTGTGTGCAAATTTTTTAATTCGTGATATTCGTGTTCTCATAATCTTGTGGTTTCACATTACTTCTTTCTTAAAATAATCATCTAAAATTTGCCGATGGTCAAATGCTATATTATCAGGCAAGGTAGTTTCTGTGAATATCCCTATGTTTTTTGCATCCGATGCTGCATTGGGAGTTCCATCCGCTTCGCCGGTGAAAACTACTGAGATCGTATGACTTCTTGGGTCGCGATGTGGGTCTGAATAAACATAAAATTGCTTTAAATTCTTTACCTCCAATGAAGTTTCTTCTTTTGCTTCTCTTAAAGCCGCCTGCTCTACCGTTTCGCCGTAATCTACAAAGCCACCAGGAATCGCCCATCCATAAGGAGGATTCTTTCGCTCTATCAGAATTATTCCCTCCCCATGCTTTATAATAATATCAACTGTAAGACGAGGTTGTCTATACTTCTCCATATTTGTATAATTTCTTCTCCTTTATATAAGCTTCTACTATATAAGCTTCTACTCTCTCAGGAACAAGATGTTTAATTGACTTTCCTCTTTTTATACGGGCTCTTATCTCTGTGGATGATATATCAAGATTTAAGCTAATGAAATTCGCATTTTTGTTTAGGGGTGGGGGATAAACCCCCATGCTACTTGGACGGGTGATGATTATAAATCTTGAGAGTTTTAAAATCTCATTTGGCTCCTTCCAGTTCATAAAATCAAGTGCCTCATCCATCCCTATAAGTGTAAATATCTCATCTTTTGGATAGCCCTTTTTTAATTCTCTTAATGTATCAACCCAATAGGATACTCCACCTCTTTTTATTTCCATATCCGAGACTTTAAAATAAGGTTTATCCTGAACAGCAGTTTTTACAAGTTCCAATCTATCAAGAGCAGATGCAAGTGGAGGAGGTTTATGTGGAGGAATGTTAGTCGGTATAAATATTATTTTCTGAAGTTTAAAATCTTTTCTTGCACGCTCTGCTATAATTAAATGCCCGATGTGCAATGGGTCAAATGCCCCTCCAAATACTCCAATCTTTGACATTTTTTAAATATAAAGGAACCATCGTGAAAGTCAAATTTTTAATTCTTAAAAACGAAATGGGAATATTCTCTTTGAAACAACAAATTAGAAGTAAATAATTTGACAAACAAGAGTTTTGTAATATATTTACAAATATGTTTTTAGCTTGCTTTTTGTCTTTCAACCTGGCACTTATGCCTCTTCAACCCGACAAAAAAGGTGCTGCACCGCTGATAAAACCCTGGTATATTGACCGACCAGAAAAAGTAAGGACTCCTATTAAAGGAAGTTGCAAGGCACTCGTTTTATTAGTTGACTTTACTGACAAGCCCCATTCTTACAGTAGTTCAGAGTTCACACAACTGCTTTTCAATGAAGGTGCAGGCAGTATGAAAGGCTATTATAGAGAGGTATCTTATGACCAATTCTCTCTGGACGGCACAGTAGCAGAATGGGTGCGTGCTCCACATCCTTATTCTTATTATTGCAATAAGGAGAACTCCCCTCATGGATTTGGTGACTATCCCGGCAATGTTTTTGGACTCGTAGAAGATGCTGTTAAACTCGCTGATGCCAATGTTGATTTCTCACAATTTGACCTTGATGGAGATGGATATGTGGAAGCTCTGTTTGTAGTTCATTCAGGACGCGGAGCAGAAGAAAGCAGAGATTCTAATGTTATTTGGTCTCATAAATCCAGTTTCAGAGATGCTCATGAAGTAATTCCTGCGATACCGGAGTTTATAGAAGTAGATGGAGTAAAGGTAAATGTATATTCAATGGAGCCAGAGAGCTTAAAGAATGATATGATTACAATAGGTGTATTTTGTCACGAGTTTGGGCATGTTATTGGGCTTCCAGACCTCTATGACATTGATTACTCAAGTGTTGGAGTTGGCAATTTCTGTATAATGGCATCCGGCTCCTGGCTTGGCGACCCGCCCGGAAGTTCACCAGCTCACTTTTGTGCCTGGTGCAAATATGCGGTTGGATGGGTAGAACCGATAGCACTTGAGCAAGAAGGCACAACGGAAATCAAGGATGCACAAATTCAAGCAGTAGAGAATTCGCCTACTGTATATCGGTTATTAGAAAATCCAGGTGGCACCAACGATTGGCTTCAGGGCTCTGGCACAGGTGAATACTTTCTTATAGAGAATCGCCAACTTATGGGATATGACGCATATCTTCCAGGAAGTGGGCTCTTAATTTTGCATATTGATGAATCAGAGCAGACTAATAAAAATGACAATGGTCCTCTTGTTGGAGTTATGCAAGCAGATGGTGATATAAATCCGAGTTTAAATGATAGGGGCTCGGCAAATGACCTCTGGAAAGACAACTCGGTAGGATTTTCAACATGGAGTATTCCTGCGTCATATTTTTATGATGGCACACCATCCGGAGTCTCAGTCTCTAAAATATCACAGAGCAGTGTAACTATGACAGCAAACCTTAAATTATCTCCTGTGCTCTTGAATAGAGTTTATAGTTGTCCGAATCCCTTTATTAAGAAGTCTTCTCAGGACTGCGTGACTTTCAGATATATACCAAGTTCTGCTGAAGAAACGGATACTTTATTTCCAGATTTTAGTGTCAGGATTTTCAACATTAGAGGGAGGTTAATAAAATCCCTTACCGGAGCTAATGACGGAGACCTTTATAAGCGTGAAATCTACTGGAATGGGAAAAACAGTGTTGGGAGTGAGATTGCTTCTGGGCTTTATTATTATTTGATGGAAATCCCCGAAAGAAGTGAGAGAAGGAAGGGAAAGCTGACCTTTATTCACTGATGCTAATCTTTTTTATAATACAAGCTTTTTTCTCTACTGGAACTGGCTCACATCAATTTCTTGAACTGGGATTTGGAGCAAGAGCAGTTGCTATGGGAGGTGCTTATACGGCAGTAACCGATGATGCATATAGTATGTTCTGGAATCCAGCAGGAAGTAGGATAAGCAAGAAATTCGGAGCAACATTCTCGTTCTCAACTCTTTTTGAAGATGCATACCTTGCCTCCGGAGCAATGAAGTTCGGACTTAAAGGTATGGGAGTCTTTTCAGGCGGATTTGCTTTCTTTTCCACCAAAGATATCGAAAGAGATGAACTCGGGAATGAATATAAAGAATTCAGTATATCCGATTTAGCAGTGGCATTTTCTTATGCATACAGACCGAGAAAAAAATTGACACTTGGACTCGGAGGCAAAGGGATTTATTCGCAGTTATACGATTACACTTCATATTCAGCGAGTCTTGATTGTGGTATTTTACTCAATCCATTTAAGTGGCTGTATCTTGGCGGCTCTTTAAGAGAACTTGGGACAGGAGCAAGGTTTTATAAAAAGAGAGACTTCTCGCCGACAAGTTTATCAGGAGGCGTGGCTATCAAGACATCTATCTTGAAGTTGCTGGATTTCACCCTTGCATCAGATGTAAAAGCATCAAGAAATAGTGGATTAGAATGGATGATTGGAGCAGAAGGGAAATTGATATTCTTCAGCAAGAAAGGAGCAAAAGATAAAGAGAAAAGAGCAAGGAATGAAGGGATGGAAAGTATATCTTTAAGACTTGGCTACAAGCCAGGAGAGTATTTTTCAGGAGAATGGAATGGTTTTTCCTATGGGCTTGGAATAGAATATCCCATAAGTCGCACTAATATTTCTTTCCGGCTTGATGTAGTATATATCAATTACGGATATTTTGGCGAAGTAGAACATTTCTCTCTATCCCTTATTTTTTGAACTATTAAGTTGCCTTTTGTGAAAATTTAACATCTTCATTTAGTAACTATCGTCAACCTTTTGAAATAGTAATTACATTCGGAAGAAAAAAATTGACATCTGAAATTAAATTGTTATGTTTTTTTAACTAAACAAATGAATGTATTCCACCAATTTGGCAGTGTAAGAACAATGAATATATACAATCGTTGGTGGCAAATTTAAAATAACGCTGTTAACAACAACGGGGCAGCTGAAACCCACAAGAGTAGGCAAACAAAAAAATAAATACTATGGCAAATTTAAAATGGGACGAGGCAATTACTAAAGTTCTTGAAGAGGCAAAAACATCTCTTCATTACGAAAAAATTACAGAAAGGATTTTTGAAAAACAATACAGAGAAGGCGGAGGTGCCACACCCGCTGCTACTGTAAACAAAATACTTGGTTCTAACATTAACACTTACAAGGAAAAATCCCCTTTTGTTAAAGTCGGTATGGGAGTATTTATTTTAAGAAAATTTCTTGACAACCTAGACCAGCATTTAACTGAAGTAGAACAGGAAACAGAAGCAGAAAAGAATAAAATCATTAATGCCTTTGGTATTTATTGGAATAGAGACTTTGTATCATGGAAATCATCACCAGATTTACTGGGAGTTCAACAAATTGGTGCAGACGAAGTGAATTTCAAAGAACAAATAGGTATTTATCTACTTCACGACAATAGGGAAACAATTTATGTAGGACAAGCAATAGGGCAGTCGCTTGGTCAACGGTTAAAACATCATACATCGGACAGATTAAGCGGTAGATGGGATAGATTTTCTTGGTTTGGTTTTTATTCTGTTAATGATAAAGGAATTTTAAACAAACGCGAAAAATTTGATAGCATAGGTATTCAAGAATTGGCAGACACATTAGAGTCAATTCTTATTGAAAGTATTGAACCAAGACAGAATAGAAAACAAGGAAATACATTTTCTGGAATTGAATACTTGCAGAAAGAATCACCTGAAATAAAAAAGCAAAAGAAAGAGCAATTAATAAAAGAATTGACAGACAAATTATAAAAAATCTGCCGATAACAAGACGGTATAGCCCATGCCATTATTGCAGTTTGATAAGGAAGATGAAGAATTTTAAAGTAAATACGAATTTATAAAGCGAATTGTAGCTTGATACATCGGGCACGTGCCATACTGCAAACGTTAGGACACATATAAATTAAAAAGATAACTAATATGCTGAAGAATACATTATTTGAACCACGAATTGAGTACGTTTCAACAAATAAGAAAACGAGAAAAATAAAACCTGTTTTCAAAACAAATGATTTCTGCCTATATAAAGATGACTGCTTGACAGTTTTATCAAAGCTTCCGGACAACTATATTGATATGATATTTGCAGACCCACCGTATATGCTTTCAAACGGAGGAATTACTTGTCATGCGGGAAAAATGGTAAGTGTAAATAAAGGAAAATGGGATACAAGTAAGGGATTTGAATCAGATCTAATCTTTCACGAGCAATGGATTAAAGAATGTAAAAGAACTTTGAAACCCGAAGGAACTATTTGGATAAGCGGAACACTACATAGTATTTACAAATGTGGATATTTACTACAAAAATTAAAATTTCATATTCTCAACGATATTTCTTGGTTTAAACCGAATGCCGCTCCAAATTTAAGTTGTACTGTCTTTGCTCACAGCCACGAGACATTACTTTGGGCAAGAAAAGATAAAAAAGCACGTAATACATTTAATTATAAGCAACTGAAAACAGGTAATTTCCCAGAAGACAAAATGAAAGCTCTAAATAAGCAAATGCGTTCCGTATGGTCAATTCCTACTCCTAAACCTAAAGAAAAAGAATTTGGAAAACATCCTACTCAAAAACCCCTTGCATTGTTAAAACGAGTAGTACTTGCATCTACAAAAGAGGATGATATTATCCTTGATCCTTTTAATGGTAGTGGTACAACTGGACTTGCATCAAAAATTATTGGCAAAAGAAAATATATTGGGATTGATATAAGCAAGGAATATATTGACTTAACAATTAAAAGACTAAAACAAATTACGAATCAACCAAATTTATTTTAAATTCAAAATAATGAAAAACAATTCTTGGAAAGCAATTTTTGACAAATATAAAATTGACAAACATAATTTTAACAATGAACCTTATATTATTTCAGCAGAACAAATAAAACAAGCAACAGCACATTTCACAAAGACCAACGAAAAGGAAGTACGAATACTTTGCAAACAAGATACTCGTGAAAGCAGGCCGGATATTTTTGTTGATAATAGTTTGTTTCTTCTTCCAATAAAGAATGGTTTATATGCGATAATAAAAGGGGAAGGATATATTGACATTCCTGAAATTAAATCTACATCAAAAATGTATACTTCTAAACTTGATTTTCATCTTGATACATCACAAATAGGTGATTCTGAAATGCAACACCTTGACTTTGCTTATGCTTCCAGTTTAATCAGGACTTTTCTTAATGACGAAACACTCGTGCTGACAATTAGAGGACGTAAATACACACCTAAATTCTCATTTAAAGTAGGCAGACAGCAAATAACAACTAAAAGTGTTCAGACAGAAGTGGACGCAGGTTATGAAGGTAGAGAGCAAATTGCTCTTGTAGAAGCTAAAAATAGTAAGACAACTAATACGATTATCCGACAATTATTTTATCCATTTAAACAATGGACTCATCATACAGAAAAAACTGTACGAACATTATTTTTTGAAAAAAGGGGTAAATATTACTCTTTATGGCAGTTTGACTTTGACGATATTAATGACTATAACAGTATAAGACTTTCAAAAAGTTGTCGTTACGAAATAATTGATTAGCATAGCACATAAAAAAATCGTTCCACCTAACATCTTTCCGTGTTTCCATGATAATTTCTTGAATTAAGGAGCGAGAGGATATTTTGGCGAAGTAGAGCATCTTTCTTTCTCCCTTATCTTTTAAACAATATCAGCACTTTAAGGTAATATTTTTATTTAAAAGTTGACATCTAAATAGTGAAAGTGTATATAAACAATGAAAGGAGGTGAGAAATTGAATTTTAGGGAAAAGGTTGAACCGAAAGCTTCAATTCATCCCTACAGTGTTAAAATGAGGCGAGCAGCACCATATATTTGGGGAGGACTTATTCTTACTTTATCCAGCATACCAAACCTTACTTCCCCATATTCAAAAACAGAAGGAATAGACAAACTTGCCCATTTCGGAGAATACTTAGTTTTTGCATTACTAATTTTCAATAAGAAGCAGAAAGGATATATTATGCCTTTAATCTTATTATTTGCAGTAGCTGATGAATTACATCAAAAATTTATTCCAGGGAGAGAAGTAGAATTCTCAGACCTTGGATTTAACTTTGCGGGCATTCTCTGTGGATGGCTAATATTGGAGGAAAAAATGAGAATATTTAAAAACAAAAAAGGGCAAAACGAATTAAGCCAAATTTACGATAAGATACAGGGCTTGAACAAAAGAATAGGAAAACTTGAATGGAATATGCGGAATTCAAGAATCCGACGAACTAAACGAGAAGATTTAAGAGTAGGAGTTTTTGTTGATGTCCAAAATATGTTCTATGCGGCAAAAAAACAATTTGAAGCAAGACTTGATTATGTGAAACTTCTCTCTCATATTCTCAAGGGGAGAAGACTTATAAAAGCAGTAGCCTATATAATTGAGAATCCTGAGATTGACCAATCAGGATTTCTTTCGCTCCTTAGCCATCATTCATTTGAGCTTCGCAAAAAACCACTTATCCAGAGATCTGATGGGTCACAAAAAGGAGACTTTGATATGGAAATAGCACTTGATATTTTAAGTCTTGCAGACCAACTTGATGTAGTTGTCCTTGTATCAGGAGATGGTGATTTTTCGAGTTTGGTAGAAACTATAAAAGTCAAGGGACCAAGAGTAGAGGTCTATGGATTTCCTCAAAATACAGCAATTGACTTAAAAGAAGCAACCGATGAGTTCTTTCCCATAGGGAATGAACTTTTGTTTAAACAATGAAATATCGGACTCATAGTTGTGGAGAGCTCAGAAAAGCTGATGTAGGTTCCGAGGTTAAACTTGCGGGATGGGTAGATTCAATACGGCATCATGGGAAAGTTGGATTCATAAATTTACGCGATAGATACGGAATCACTCAGATACTCGTGAAAGATGATAAGCTACTTGACAAAATAAGAGAACTCGGACACGAATGGGTTATACAAATAAGTGGAAAAGTTTTAGCAAGACCTAAAGGGATGGAGAATCCTGATTTGCCAACAGGTGAAGTAGATGTAGAAGCAAATGAAATTGAGGTTATTTCTCGTTCAGAAGTGCCTCCATTTGTGATAACTGATGAAGCACGTGCAAAAGAGGAGCTTCGGCTAAGATATAGATACCTTGACCTACGGAGACACCCGATGCAGGAAGCTTTAGTATTCAAGAGTAAGCTATATCAGGCAATAAGAGAATACTTGCATAGCCGAGATTTTGTGAATATAGAGACTCCGATTCTTGGGAGAAGCACTCCTGAAGGAGCTCGGGATTTTCTTGTCCCATCAAGACTTCACCCGGGGAAGTTTTACTCACTTGTTCAATCACCGCAAATTTATAAGCAACTCCTTATGATAGCAGGATTTGATAGATATTATCAATTTGCCAGATGTTTGAGAGATGAAGACCAGCGAAAGGATAGGCAACCTGAACATACACAGCTTGACCTTGAACTTACTTTTATAGATGAAGAGAGTATATTTGAACTCATTGAAGGACTTATGAAACATATTTTTGCGAATCTTCTTGGTATGGAACTGGTTATCCCATTTAAGAGAATGCTATACAAGGAAGCAATTGAGAAGTACGGCACCGAGAAGCCAGATATTAGATATGAACTTTTTTTGACAGATGTCTCTCAAATTGCTAAAAAGAGTGCATTCAAGGTATTCAAGGAAGCAGAAGCAGTAAAGTGCATAAAATGGAAAGGAGACCTGCCAAGGAAAGAACTTGAAGAACTTGATAATGTAGTTAAAGGGTATGGCTTGAGACTCTCATGGCTTAAATACAAAGAAGGGAACTTTTCGGGTCCAATTTGCAAGTTCTTTAGTGCTGAACTTCTTAAAGAACTTGAGGTAGAGGACAAAGATGCCTGTTCCCTACTATTCGTAGCAGGCAATGAGAATCGTGCATCACTAGCACTTGGGGGAGTGAGAAACTGGCTTATAGAAAAATACCTCCCACAGAAAAAGGAATACAAGTTTATTTGGGTTACAGATTTTCCGATGTTTGAGCATGATGAGACTACTGGAGAAATAGTTCCCTCACATCATACTTTTGTTATGCCAAAGAACCCAAAACAACTGGAGAATAATCCAGAATCTGTAATTGGCAAGCTTTATGACCTTGTGCTTAATGGTGTAGAGCTTGGCAGTGGAAGTATAAGAGTTCACAGCAGAGACTTGCAGGAAAAGATTATGGAGATTATAGGATTCAATGAAGAGCAGAGAGAAAGGAATTTCGGTTGTCTTCTTGAGGCATTAGAATATGGAGCACCTCCGCATGGAGGGATTGCGTTAGGACTTGACAGACTCGCAATGACCATATTAAATAAAAAGAGCATTCAGGATGTGATAGCTTTTCCAAAAACTTTGACAGGAGTTGGATTGCTTGAAGGGATACCGTCTGAAGTTGAACCAGCACAGTTAGACGAGGTTCATATAAAAATAAAGAAAATTCGAACCACAGAGGACACAGAGAACACAAAGAAAAATGAATGAACTTAGGATATATCCTGACCCAGTGTTGAGAGACAAAGCAAAACTTGTAGAGGATTTTGACTCGGAGAGACTTGATTACATAACAAAAATTATGAAAAAGGTGATAGAAGAACAAGAGGCTGTTGGACTTGCGGCTCCTCAAATTGGTGTGCTTGAGCGAATAGTAGTTGTAAATGTAGATAACGAACCTATGGAACTCATAAATCCAGAAATTGTGGAATATAAAGGTAAAGACACAATAGAGGAGGGTTGTCTTTCTCTCCCGGGAGTTGAGATTCCGATAGAGCGCCCAAATTTTGTTATAGTAAAAGGGTTCAATGCCGATGGAGAGAAAAAAATTATAGAAGCATCTGACCTTTTAGCAAAGGTGTTTCAGCATGAGATAGACCACCTTAATGGTGTTCTTATAATTGATAAACTTAGTCCAATTGACCGTGTAAAATTTGATATAGATTGGAAAGGGGGGGAATATGAAAAAAAACATCCATCCACAGTATTATGATACGACGATAACTTGTACCTGCGGGAATGTGGTGCATACAAGGGCTACCAAGAAAGATATTCGTGTAGAGATTTGCTCAAAGTGCCATCCATTTTTCACAGGGAAGAGCAGACTCGTTGACACCGCAGGTAGAGTAGAGAAATTCGAGAGAAAATACAGAAGGAAGTAACCGCCACTCATATAAGTCTACGACAGATTACACAGATTTATGAAGAAATCCTTGACTCCAAAGGGAGTAATAGTTTGTCTTTTGCTCTCATTTAATGCTGAATGTACTGAACTTCCTGTAGTTGCTGTTTTAGACCTAAAACCAGAGAAGACTTCTGTGAGTAAAGCATTAACTCTCTCCAAACATTTACGAAAAGAACTCGAAAAAACAGGTAGGGTAGTTGTTCTTAAAAGAGAAGAGATGGGCAAGATTCTCACCGAACAAAAAGACCAATTAAAAGGATGTATTGAAGAGGAATGCGCAATAAAAGTAGGGAAGCTTTTAAATGTGGAAGACGTAATCGCTGGTAGTATTTTAAAAGTTAGTTCTGAAAAGTACGTTCTTTATATCAAACTCCTATCTGTAAAAGATGAGATGGTTTTTAATAGGGCTTTAAGAGCAGAGGTAAACAAAGATGAGTTAACCAATAGAATACAGGATTATGCAGATATACTATCTAAGATAATTATTGTATCAACAGGAAAGGTTATGAAAATAAACAGAGATGATATTTACATTAAATTGAATAGTGAAGTCAATCTTGCTACAGGGATGATTCTGAGGACAGTACGCCAAGGTGAACCAATAAAAGGCTGGAAAACTGGTGAAATTTTAGGGTATAAGAAAGAAGAAATAGGTATGGTAGAAATTAAAGAAATCGTAGAAGATACCTTAGCAATCGCAAAAAAGATATTTAGATGTAAGAAAATCCAACTGGGTGACATAATCATTTTGCCAAAACTTACAAGAGCGTTTAAAGACGTTTATGAATTCCTGAAAGTGGAAATTAAACCAAAACTCTTAATGGAATACTATGTGGAACCAGAATACCATGAATTTGCAAAAAAAGCTGAGATTGAAGGGCAAGTTGTTTTGAAGTGTTTAATTGATATTACAGGTCAAGTGATTTTTGTTGAAGTTATTAAATCATTACATCCATTATGTGATGCAGCCGCTATTAAGGCAATGAGCCAGTGGAGATATTTACCTGCGAAGCAGAGAGATAAACCTGTAAAGGTATGGGTAGTACAGCCTGTGAGATTCTCATTGAATTGAGAGGTAAAAATGAAAAAGGATTTTGTTTCTATTAAGGATTTGAGTAAGAAAGAGGTTGAGAAGTTGTTTTTACTTGCCGAGAAGTTGAAGCAGACAAGACCGAGATATGAAAAACCATTGCAAGATAAGACAATTGCTCTTGTGTTTGAGAAGCCGAGTTTGCGGACACGAGTAACATTTGAAACTGGGATTTATGAGCTTGGAGGCAAATCTATTTATCTCTCACCACAAGATATAGGACTTGGGAAACGAGAATCAATCTCTGATGTAGCTCGTAACTTATCTTTATGGGTCTCTGGAATAGTAGCGCGAGTTTTTACTCACCAGAGTGTTATTGAGCTTGCTGAGTATGCGAGCATTCCCGTTATAAATGCTTTATCTGACCTTGAGCACCCTTGTCAGGCGATTGCCGACCTGTTTACTGTATATGAGAAATTCAAGGCATTTAAGGGGCTAAAATTTGCATATATTGGGGATGGAAATAATGTGTGTCGTTCCCTAATGTTATTAGCAGAGACTTGTGGATTGGAAATGTTTGTAGCTACTCCAAAAGGATATGAACCAAATAGAAGTTCACAACTCACAACTTGCAACTCACAACTCCTAAATGACCCAAAGAAAGCAATCAGCAATGCAGATGTTGTATATACAGATGTATGGGCTTCAATGGGAGAAGAAGCAGAAAAAGAAAAAAGATTAAAAATATTTAAGGATTTTCAAGTAAATTCAGAGCTTCTCAAGTATGCAAAGCCAGAGTGTCTTATAATGCATTGTCTGCCAGCACATCGTGGTGAGGAAATAACATCCGAAGTTCTTGACTCAAAAAATTCTATAGTGTTTCAGCAAGCAGAGAATCGGCTACACGTACAGAAAGCACTGCTTACAATCTTATTATCTTCTCCGTAATAGTTTTGTTCGGAGTAACAAGCCGTATGAAATACACACCTTTTCTGAATTCTCTGCCATCCAGGTCAATCTGGTGATGCCCAGAGACTGTTTTTTCTTTGAAAATCTGCTTTACACACCTTCCTACCAAATCATATACTCCCAAATCTACTTTGGCTTTTTGTGGCATCATAAAATCAATAGAAGCAAACGAACTAAAAGGTGTTGGTGAAACTACGAATTTAAACTCCTCTTTTGGAATTTCTTCTATCCCAGACTGGTTCTTGAAGAGCTTTATTTTGGCATTGAGGACTTCACCATTTTCAATTTGGTCTTCATTAGATAAAACGATATACCACTTGCCTTCCGGGAAAATGAAACTTACACTTCCTGAGTCAACATCGGTTCCAATTTCAAATGCTTTAAAGCTTGAGCCACTCTCATACAGAGCAAAATTCAGAGAATCGCAGATAAAGAAATCAATGTTCTTTGCAAAATTAGTATGATGACCAAACTTCTGCTGGATTCCCAGTTCATTGGCAAATCTGAATTGACCACGAACAATTTCATTTGGAACACCAAAATCTATCTCAAGCTTATATAGTTGGGTCGTATCAATCATACTATCCGGAGTTACAAAAAGAGTAGGCATACTTCCACTTAGGTTGTGTAACCAGGGGTAATTCAGACCGGCAACACTATTATCTATTACCGGAACCACATTATTTGGGGCAGAAGGATAGCGTCCTATACTTCCAGCGTCTATCCTCGCATAGTATTTATTATCATCTCCTAATAAGAATTGTGCTATTCCGTCGGACCCCGTAAAATGCCATCCACCAATATAAATGTTCTCTCCAACTTGTGCACATACTAACACTTTTGCACCATCTACTGGAGTTCCTGATGCATCACCTACAAAAACGGATAAAGTGCAATACGGAGTATATCTTGGAGTAGCATCCCAAATGTATCCATCGCCACGAAAATTAAATGGAAGTGCTATATTCCAGCCCCAATCTTCATAATGATGAGTAGAATTAATAAATGTATTTACGGGTTCCCATCCACGCCATTCTGTATCCCACCACTCATTCCAGACATGGTCGTTAACCATTGTAAGAGGGCTATTAGTTGGAATTAGAGCAGCTCTGGCCGCAGCAGAAGTTAAATCTGCCTGTTCACCACATCTTCCTCTATGCATATGATATATTCTTACAGGCTGCCAAGGTCTCTCATTATTCCAGCAATCACCTGAATAAGAATTAAATACCATTACATCTTGAATCCATTTTGTAATAATACCGAGAGCCCCATTACCAACAAGGGTATCTATTCTCCCATTCCATAAAATCTCCTCTCCAAAGAGTTCATCTCTTAATATAGGTGATACAGAACCAGCAAATATAGTATCACCATTATCATTCCAACCCCCGACTGTTTTCTCGGCAGTGTCAGGATAAGTAAAAATATAATCTCTCCAAAACTTACCAATTGGTGGAGAAGATTCTCCTGCACCATTATGACTTGGGTCTGCTGTATAAGGGTCTATGTAAAATGGAGCTCCGACAGCGAGTATTGGATGCACAATATCCCAGTAATACCTCTCTTTTGGAATTTCAATTTCTACAGTATCATACCCATGGTCTGCTATTTTATATTTCGCTGTCGTATAATCGGAATACTCAACAAGTTCCACATAATCAAGCAAGCTATCATGTTTATACACAAGCTCTACATTTTTCACAAATATCTGTGGATTCCCGATATGATGAGCAAGGATGCCGGGGTCAAGACAAGCGATCTGAAATGCCACCTCGTCTTTATAAAGGGAAGGAATTGAAAGAATAAGGGCTCCATAGATATCCTGGCAACTTGTGGTCATACGTGAAAAGTTATCCCAAAGGGCTACTTTAAGCCAGTCTGGAGTAATCTTAACTGCATTAGTAGCTGTGGAAGTAAGATTATCTGGAAGAACAGGATGAAGAGTGCCATCAATTTTTGCAAGATACTTCCCGCCTGCTTGTATTCTACCATAAAATGAGCAAGAGTCTATGAGTACCCATTCTGCACCATCCTTTGGCGAAGAGAAGATTTTATCCCTTTTAGGACGAGAAACCTTGCCAACAATCCCTTCATCAGTTACATCATCAACTATTTCCATCTGCTGAGGTAGAACAGTAATTCCTCTTTCCTCAGCTGGAGAAAAACCCAACAACATAAAAAATAATACTAACATTGTCCCTCCTTTTTTCCCTTGAAGAATTAAGAACTTTTAGGAATATAATAACAATATTTTCCATTTTTATATCTTTCTATGTATTTTAAATTAAAATCCATATTTGTCAAGGAAAACTTAACTGACTCACAGATAGTCGGTGAGACAACTAAATTATGAGCATTGCGTCACCATAAGAATAAAACCGATATCTACGACTTATTGCTTCCGCATAAGCTTCGAAAATGAGTTCCTTTCCTCGCTCCCGACCCATTTCGTGTCGGGATGGGATCTCCGTCTCGCTCCAATCCGCAAATGCCGAGACAAGTAAAAGCAAAGTGCTTTTGGGTAAATGGAAGTTTGTAACTAAAACATCTACCACTTTAAATTTGTACGGAGGATAAATAAACTTGTTGGTCCATCCCTTACCGTTTAAAAGTCCGCCAGTCGAGGTCTCAAGTGCTCGAACAACAGTAGTGCCAACTGCGATTACTCTTTTTGCATCGTTGATTTTACGAACTGCACTTTCTGGAATCTCATAATATTCGGGCTCCATTTGATGGTCTTCAACTTTTTCGCATTTCATAGGCTTAAAAGTCCCAATCCCCGTATGCAATACAATTTTTGCAACCTTCACTCCCTTTTTTATTAGTTTATTTAATATAGAATGTGTAAAATGCAGTCCAGCTGTGGGAGCAGCACAAGCTCCTGGAACTTTCGCATAAACAGTCTGATACCTATTACTGTCAGAGCTAATGGGTTCCCTTTTTATATAAGGAGGGAGAGGAACCTGACCATATTTTTGCAACAGAGCATTAAAAGTCTGTGGAGAAATTCCCGTGCTATCGTTTTGTTCGCAGAATCTCAAAACGAGTCTGTGACCTGTGGAATGAAACTCAAAGATTGTTCTCGGATGAATACTTTTAACCTCGCCCCAAAGCTCAGAACCGAACTTAACTTGAATTCCTATTTTTCTTGCACGACCCGGAGATATGAGAACTTCCCACTGTAGAGAGTTGAGAGTTGGAGAGTTTAATGGTTCAAGAGGTTTTAATAAAAATACTTCTACCTTGCCATCGGTGTCAATTCTTCTGCCAATTAGTCTTGCAGGAATAACTTTTGTCTCATTCAAAACAATCACATCTCCAGCCGTGAAGTAATCTACTATATCATAAAATCTTTTGTGCTCAATTCTTTGGCTTTCACGATGAAGGACAAGAAGCTTTGATTCTTCTCTTTTATGGGAAGGATATTGAGCAATCAGCTCCTTAGGAAGCTCATAGTCAAAATCCTTTGCTAACATCTTAACCATGACCGAACACGAACCACGGACTTAGAAAGTAAATTCTGCGAAGAATGTTAAGCCAACATTTCTTGTATTTCCTGTTCCTGTATGGTCCCAGTTTCGAGTATATGAGGCATTCAAGCCACCCCTGATACTTTGTGAAAAGTTATAACTCGACTGAGGAGTAATTGAAAGTGACTTTGAATCATTGAGAGGTTTATCTTTCGTAATGTTTTCTCTGAAATTTGTTGAATAAGTTGTGGTTAAAGAAACATCCAGGTTTCCTGTCCATTTTATATGAGATAAAAAAGGAACTTTAATACCTGTAGGTGCACGGAAAGTGTAGCTTCCCTGCAAACTATAATTGGCGCTTTTCTCAAATAAAGTACTCGGGGAATCTCCTCTGATTTCATCTCGTCCATTTGAAAATTTAGCCGAGAATCCGGTTGATATACCTTGTTTCCACTGTGGTTGCAAATCAAAGCCGTAATATGTATTTCGCCCAAGTGTGTGAAAATACTCTCCTGTGGAACCTGAATTCTTCCAACCTATAGTATAGTCATAAGAGGTAGTAAATGAAGTGAGCCAGTTGCGTAAGAAAGCAAGTTTCTCAAGACCGGATATCCTCAAGTAAAGTTTTGGGAATTCAGTATTTTCAGAACATGTTCCTTTACTTCTTCCTATTCCTGCGGATTTACTAATACTATGAGTAGCTCCTCCGGAAAGAGAAACGTTGCCAATTCCTATCCCAACACTACTTACTCCATAACTTTTGGTAATAGAAAAACTATTGCGGTAATCCGAGAACCATTGAACAGGCTCATTCGAGATACCCCATCTGTATTTATAAGAAGGTCTATCAATTACTTCATAAAAACGAGAGGAGCGAGAGATAGAATGGGAAAGTCGAGGCATATGAAATTTTTGAAAAAGCTTTTCCATCATCATTAAAATCCAATGAGGAGTCCCAAAACTCGCAGTAGAGTCAAGCGTCTCATCTCTTATTCGGGTAAAAAACCCTAAAGTTTTATCAAGGTCGATCGGAAGGCCAAAACTAAGGTTGTTAGAGTTGCTAACTTCTCTTAACGAGACAAGCGTTTTTCTATGGTCTTCGCCATAAGTAGTAGAATAATCAACAGAAGGAGATATGAACCCGAAAGAGGGAGAGAAACCTATGCTTACATTCTCGACTCTGCCTGTTTCTGTATCGAAATTGCTTTTTTCTTTATCAAATCGCGTAGAATCTCCTTCAATACTTAAATCGTTAGTTATTGACATAGAATAATTTAACTTTAAAGGATTTATAGGGCTATAAGAGAATCCGCCTTCTTTTGATAAGCCACGAACCGCCGGAGCAGGATTTGTACATTTATAACTTGTATCTACTGTTGTTGTATCTGTTGTATCTACCACTACTGTCATCAGATATGACCTTGCTAAAGAATAAGAATAATTGCTTTTTAAAGTTATTTGTTGAGGATAATATCTAAATTCAAGTCCTTTTATCTTGATTGGCGGAAGAGGAGGAGAGATTCCATAAGATAAAGACCCGTAACAGCTTTGAGAAGAATCCATTTTAGTATATGCAAAAGAAGAATTATCTCCATATCCTACTCTACCCTTGATATTATCAATAGTATGCTTAAGCAATGGATTTTTTGACCCTGACTTTGAAAAACTGACACTACAATCTCTGTCGAGACCATGAGAAGATTGATGAGCAGATTGTGATTCTGTAAGAATAATATCACTACAGGATTGATATTTCGGAATACTCTTAGTTCTTGTGAGCCCCAGGTCTAACGGGATTGACATCCCCCAACTACTTGGCAGAAATTTACTAAGTGAAAGATTAGTATGCAATCTTAACGAATGGTTAGAATTCGTTGCAAGTTTTTTTGAGGCTTGTGAAGACATAAAAGTGCCGAGCGACTTGAAATATGGGTCATTTGCTTTGTAAGTGAGACTGAAATCTGCTAAATCGGCGAACTTCACAGAGGTGCTAATATTTCCAGCTATTCCTCCTTTGCGTCTTACATCTGTAAGCCGTAATTCATCAATCCATACTTCTCCTGATACTACACCGATTGAATCTTCATTTATAACACCAAATTCTATCCGTCCTACATTTGTGAAAGTTGGACTTCCGTATATTCTATAATCACCGGAAACAAAAACTCCCGTATCCATATCTGATTTTTCAAACTTCAATTGAGCAACTTCTTCCAAATCTATTCCTACTTCTTTCCAGAATTTTGGTATATCACACCTATATTCATAATAGTTTGATTCATTTCCTCCGATTCTTATGAAAAACTTGGCTTCTCCAGTTCCTTTCACCCATATATTCAAACTTTTGTATTGAATAAAGTTCTTCGCCATCGTATATACAGTATAGCATCCCCCCTCTTCATTCAAGAGCGAATTATAATTCAACACTAACGATTGTTCTCGTTCGGTTCGTCCATAGGGGTCTTTTTCAAGTTCAATTGGAGGAGGAGTATACTCATCTGGATTCTCATCTGTGTTCTTAACACTAATTTTGACTGAATCAGAGCCACTATGTTTCCATTTGTTCCCTACTATATCAAGAGCCGCAATCTCAATCTCATCACCTTTTGATAAGCCATCTATCCAGAGCCGAGCATATTTTATGCATTCCCACTGAGAAGTCCCTTTTTCCTCATCATACTCGTTGATGGGAATTCTAAAAAGCTTCCATCCATTACTATGCTCAATAGTTGCTTTGTCATTTACAAGGTCAATCTCAAATGAGAAATAATCCGATTCCCTGTCGAGAATCTCATCCCTGTCAAGGTCTTCCTCATCCAAAACTCCATTATATTCAGTCCCATTTATTTTTGAATAATCATCTG
>JAGMCN010000079.1 GCA_023129235.1 Caldifarciminota bacterium
GGTGGTCATGATAGTTATAGTAATCGGCATTGACGCTCAGCTGAGGGAGAACATGTGCTCTCGCTTCTCTAATTCTGGCTGCAGCTCCTTTTAGTTCCTCGCTTTTAATAAGGATTTCGGCATTATTTCCAAGAGCAATTTCTATGCTTTCTTTTAGGGTTAATGAGAGAACTTTCATGACTTCTTCTGCTGGTAAAGGAGTAGAACCCAGTAATAGAATGACAACTGCCAAAAAACAAAATACACTTTTTTTCAAGATACACACCTCATACAAGATATGCCTCATAAATGAGGCAACTACAACCCGATGAATCGGGCTTGATGAATCAAGCCCCTACAATATTGAAATTCTCCTGCTTTACAATTATATACTGCGAAAATCATTTTGACAAGAACGTTTATGTGGGATATACTCAAAACATGATGACTCATTTCTTGCCGCATGGGCTGATTACGGAAGTTATAACTCCTCTTAACGACAAAGAGGAATTGGACAGGGAAGGGCTGGCAAAACTTTTAGGTACAGTTACGAGAGAGAATGGGCCTGTGCTTGTTAATAGCAGTTATGCCGGAGAAGGAACACTACCGGGTGCGGGAATAAGGAAAGCACTTATCCGGGAATCGATGGAGATAATAGATGGGAAAGTTGTACTGATTCTTGGTTTCACGGGAGATACTGCTGAGGAAGCACTTGAGAATGTGAAATATATTGAGGATTCAATAGGGAAATTGAATTATAAAGGGAACCTTTTTCTCTTTGATTGTCCTCTCTGGTACCACAGTAATCGAGGACTTCCTGATTACTATGAGAAACTCTCAAAGTTTACATCTCTCCCGATTATCCTGTCCAATAATCCGGAACTGATTTTAAATTTGCGCAAACATCTGAAAAGACATAATCTCAGAACAAGTGTTTTTAAGAAGCTTCTGCATAATGAACAAATAGCAGGTCTATCACACAGCGGCGATTCACGCCGCCTCCTTAACTACATGATGGGAGCGCGGCATCGTTCAGATTTTGTTTTCTACGATGGCAGCGAGTTGAATTTCTTGAATAACCCAAGCAGCGGCGGCGTTATATCAATCAGTTCTAATGTTCTGCACAAGTACTGGAAAGAAGTAGTCAATTCTTCACTACACACTGATGATTCCAGAAAAGAAGATGTGAATTATTGCAAGCATCTCTGGGATATGCGGGAAAAACTAAAAGAATTTCACTCTTTGCTGGGACCTGCCCCGGTAGCGTTGATAAAGGCGGCTTTGAAACATGCGGGAATAATAAGTTCTGATGCAGTTGCCAAAAATACAGGAGGTGCAAGTAAAGAAGACAAAAGGAAAGTTTGCACCTTTTTGGATTTGGGTGAACGGTAAGGCAAAGTAAACTTTGCCACTACAATAGTGCAATCAATAATGAAAAGAAATATTGTGCTTATAATCAGGGATGGCTGGGGGATAAATCCTGAGCCGGAGCATAATGCTGTTGCAAATGCCAGCACACCTAATGTGGACTCATTTTTAAGGAGATATCCTAATACAGTATTATCTGC
>JAGMCN010000008.1 GCA_023129235.1 Caldifarciminota bacterium
GAAAGGAATAGAAATTGAGGAATACGATTTCAATTTCGTGAGGCTATATCAGGATTATAGACAAAGTCCAGTAACTTGCTTAGAGGAGGAGAACAGCAAACGGTTTTTGAATTTTGTAGAGCGTTTCTCCTATACACAACTTACTACAGAAAAAAAGATAAAAAGAATCGCTACGGCGGAACCGTGGACAGAGAAAGAAGAACTCAATGTTAAAGCGCTCACTGACCAACTGAGGCATATTGTGAAGACACTTTATGATGATGCAAAGGAGCAGAAGTCTGAATTAATAAACATGGCAGAAGCAGGTAGTGTTTCGGATGAGTATATTGCAGCCGAAATAGCGACTATTTCATCTCAAATATCGGGGGGAGAGATAAGGGACGTGAATTCTGAAACTTTTAATGAGATTATGAATGCAAGTGACGAAACTTCTTATGGGAAGGGCCGAGATGCCTTTTTCCACAGAGTTGCCTATTTCGCTATGACACGTCTTCTTTTGGCAAGAGTATGGGAAGACATAGGTTTTATAGAACAATCGCTCTACAATGATGGTTTCGCTAAGTGGTATGAAAACTTCAATCGTGAAATTAGACGAGTTCTGCATTATGCTTTTGACCTATCAGCAGAAAGATATCCGTGGCTTTTCAAAGCAAACAATAACTATTCATGGTATGAGCCTTCCGACAAGGCTTTGATTGATTCTCTTTATGAATTGTCTAATTTTTATCTCGGAAAGCTTGACCAGGATATTTTAGGAACTATATATGAGGATTATATTGAAAGAGTAGATAAGAAAAACAAAGGTCAATATTACACCCCCCGTGAAATTGTGAGTTTTATTTGGGATAGAGTTGGATATACCAATTCTAAAAGCTTTTTCTGGTATATTGAAGGTAAAAGGAGACCAAAACTTATCTTGGATCCCGCTACTGGATCAGGGGGCTTCTTGGTAGAAGCAGCAAGACGAATAAGAGAATGCCCTGAGTTTGACTGGAACGACCCACAAGACCTTTTGGATATTCACCAAGCTATTCTTTGGTATATTTTTGGCAGTGAGATTTCGCCTTTTCCTTATTATCTCACCCAAGTAAACCTACTCATTCAACTCACTCCTGTAATCAGAAGGATACTAAAATTAGGCGAGAAGAAACCGCGTGACAAACCAACACCTCTTGGAATTATCTGTAGGGATTCAATGGAATTACACAATGAAGCACAGAAACCTTTAGGCGAAGAGATTGAAGATGAAATGAGGGATTACCAAAATGAATTAGTCCATTTACCAAGAGTTGAGAAGATATTATATGACAAAATCAAGGATAAACTCGCTGGAAAGTATTATTATGTATGTGCGAATCCACCTTATGTGGGTGAAAAGGGACACAAAGAGCTTTTCCATCATACCATCCACTCTCACCCGTATTGGAAGGAATATTATCAAGGAAAGATGGACTATCTTTATTGGTTCATCATTTTAGGTCTTTCTAAGCTCAGACAATGGGGAAAATTAGGATTTATCACCTCAGCTTACTGGCCTACCGCTGATGGTGCTTCAAAATTGAGAAAATACATCTTAGAAA
>JAGMCN010000080.1 GCA_023129235.1 Caldifarciminota bacterium
AGTAGTTACTCATCGGGAATAAGTAATTACTCATCGGGAGTGAGTAGTTACTCATCGGGAGTGAGTAGTTACTCATCATTAGAAAAGGAGGTGTCTAATGGGAAGTTTTATACCTGCAGACCAGGCAACATTTGCTGAGTGGTCATGGGTGTTTAAAGAGTATGTATCTGCTAATTATGCAGCGATTGGATTGACCGTTGCCGAGAAGAACGAAATTGCTAATGCTGTTATTACATCGCATTCTTCGTTCGTGGACAAGCAGGAGAAAGAGAATATATATCGTGGAGCAGTTGGAAAGGATAATGCCGATAGGAAAGTAGCCCTTCAAGTTTTGCGAAAATACTCCAGATTCATACAAGGACGTCCGCAAACCACAGATGCAGTTCGTGAAGAGCTTGGCTTACCTGTTCGTGATAAGGTGAAGACCCCAGTAGGAGTGCCAGAAATAGCTCCGGAGCTTGAGATAGATTTTTCTCAGCGATTGCAGCATAAAGTTCATGCGGGAACCGCTCCACAAAACGAGCGTCTGAATAAGAAACCGAAAGGCGTGGGGTCTATCGAGCTCAGGAAGAAGGTTGGTGAGACGCCTACGAGTCCTGATGATATGCAAACAGCGGCTATTATGACGAGTAGCCCTGCTATTATCGATTTGACAGGGCAGGCAGGCAAAATAGTTTATTATGTTGCGAGGTATTTGAATACCAAAGGGCAACCGGGACCTTGGGGTGAGGTAGAGAGTGCCGAAGTAACTGGAATATAAAAGGATTTTAACCACAGAGGCGCAGAGAACGCAGAGAAAAATTCAACCACAAAGAACACAAAGATTCAGGAGAAAGGGAGAATTGGGAGAAAAGGAGAAGAAATATCTAAATTTTCTCCATTTCCTACTTTCCCCATTTCTCCTGAAGAAATAGGACGCAGAAAAATCCCGATAAATCGGGAGAGTTATAATTTGTGCTCTTCGTGTCCATTTAATAATGTAAGTGGTTTAAAATACTTCAACGCTGATTTTTCTCTAAATTTCTTTCTGGCTTCAATTGATTTCTTTCGTGCTTTTGAATCCACAGGAAATCTATATACTTTACTTGCATCTAATTCTTTTGCCAGAGAATCAAGTTCTTTCGTGTGTTCAATGATGACAATGCGGTCAGGATTTATAAGTTCTATAAGCTGAATTTTCAGTCTCAAAGCTTCCTCTGTGCAGATATATCCTGTTGTGTCAACAACAAGAAAAGTAACATCCTGAGGGATTTTTGTGAGCAAACTCTTGAGTCCAATCAAAATGCGTTCAGAAATACCAGCAGGCGAAAGTGCATTCATAGGATGAATAATCGTTGCCAGGATAGAAGAAAGTTTCCTGATTCTTTTCGTAGCTATACCAAATCCCAGACTCCCGGGTGGTCCTATATGAGATTGTCCAATATCAAGGTCCATCACTCCCACTTGGTATCCTTTTTTTAAACCAGAATTTACAAGATATTTGCAGAATTCAGTCTTGCCTGTATCAACATCTCCGATAATTATGACTTTGCCGGGGGCCACTAATATCTCCTTGCAAGTCTCCCATTTTCTTCGCATGATTTCCGGGTAAAGGTTCCAGTTCTTAATAAATTCTTGAGTTTTGGGGTCAGCAGGATAACCTGAGCCAAAGTCACCATATTTTTTATGCAGTTTATGAATCTCCTCATCTCGTGCTACTTTTGCTAAAATTGAAGCGGCACTTACTATAGGATAGGTTACATCAGCGTGAGGCTCACCAATTATCTTAACCTCATTGTTTGGCACCAGTTTCTTTATTTTCTCAAGATAACCCTTAATTCCTTTCCTTGGAACAGGAGTATCAAGGATAACTTTTTGTGGATTAAGCTTTTTGATTAAACTCGCCGTGGCTTTTATTTCAAGCTCATTTAAGCTTTCTCGGTCAAGTAAAGCAGGTGGGATTTTTATTAGCCCAAAATCTTTAATAATATTCTTGATAAGTGGAACAAGGTTCTCTCTTTGCCGAGGACTGAGCATTTTTGAGTCCTTTGCTCCTATGTCTTTTAACTTTTTTGAATTTGCTTCTTTGCACAGAGCACCACAAATAACAAGAGGCCCAATAACAGGACCTCTACCTGCCTCATCAATTCCCAAGACATCGGTCATTTGTTTTTTTTACTATGAGAAACAACTCAAGTCAACATTTTTCTTGGATATACGATGAAAGTATAAACCACTCACAGAGTCTG
>JAGMCN010000081.1 GCA_023129235.1 Caldifarciminota bacterium
ATTTCATCACCTTTCAGATTATTAGGATATCCTGAGCCATCCATCCTTTCATGGTGTTGTAAGACTATCTTTGCAACTGGCCAGGGGAAATCGATGGTTTTTAGAATATCATATCCTATTTGGGAATGGTCCTTGATTAGATTGTATTCTATCTCGTTTAATTTAGTAGGCTTACTTAAAATCTCTGCTGGTATACCGATCTTTCCTGTATCATGAATAAAAGAAGCTATTCTTATTCCTTCAATCTTATCCTTAGGTAATTTCATCTCTTGAGCTATGGAAGTTGCCAGTTGGGAGACTTTCTGTTGATGTCCAGCAGTATAGGGGTCTTTTGCTTCTACGATCTTGGCTATGACATTAATGATACCTTTTGCGATTTTTTGTAATTTCTGGTAACTCTGTTTAAGTTTTAACTCCAGCCTTAAAGATCTTATACCAATAGTGATATTTTCAGCCACTTCCTTTAAGAATCTAACTTCTTCATTTGTAAAAGTGTCCTTTATTCCCGAATAGACATTGAAAGCACCGATGGTCTCTTCTTTATAGATTAAAGGTAAGGCGATACTGGACAGATAACCCCTCTTTAGGGCATCATTTTTCCAGGGTTTGAATTTAGGATCATGTTCTATATCTCTTATTATAAAAGGTTGAGAAGTTTTAAGAGCTATGCCGGTAGGTCCATTTCCATATTTAGAATCACCCCAGGTTACCTTAATTGAGGATAGATAGTCTTCTTCAAATCCTGCCTGGGCAACGGGTTTAATTGTAAAGTTTTCATTGTTGGTAATTCCTATCCAAACAAATTTAATATCTTTTACTTTTACAAGGAGGTTACATGCCTGTTGAAAAAGTTCAGATTCACTTTTAACTCTTATTAAAAGTTGGTTTATATCAGTGATTGCGTTTCGCAGTGATTGGAGCTTTTCTATTTTTTCCTTTGCTCACTTGCGCTCTCGGTATACCTGAGCTTCCTCGAGGGCTCGCTTTATCACTGGACCCAAACGAAAAAGCTTATCTTTTAAAACATAATCAGTAGCCCCTAATTTCATACATTCTACCGCAATCTCTTCTCCTATACTGCCAGAGAGAATAACCAAGGGAATTTCGGGGGCTATTTTCTGCCTTATCTTTAAGGCAGAAAGGCCATCAAAAGAAGGGAGGGAATAATCAACTAAGATTACTTCCGGTCTTTGGTTGAGAGCCTCTCGAAAGGCTTTTTCTGTCTCCACTAAACTCCATTTGACCACAAATCCTTCTTTTTCCAATTCCCTTACTGCTAATTCGGCATCAGCAGGATTATCTTCCAGAATCAAGAGATGCAAGGTCTTTTTCTTTATCTTCATCTTTTTACCCCTATTTTTTAGGTGGTGGTTCATTTAATAATAACCAGTATAGACCTAACTGCATCACCACTTCGGTAAATTTATCAAAATCTACCGGTTTGCGGATATAACTATTTACCCCCAATTGGTAACTTTTAATTAAGTCATCTTCTTCTCGGGAGGAAGTTAGAATAACTATTGGAATGAGCTTTGTTTGGGAATGACCCTTGATCTGTTGAAGTACTTCCAACCCATCTACTTTGGGAAGTTTTAAATCCAGTAATATCAGATCAGGCCGCTTTTGTTTTAGGACATCTTCTTTTAAGCCAAAGAGGATTTCCAGTGCCTCTTCACCATCTCTGGCTACAACAATTTCATTAGCAAGATTATTCTTTTTAAATGCCCTTAAAGTTAACTCCACATCATCCGGATTGTCCTCTACTAAGAGAATTTTTACATTTTTTAATTTCATAATTTTAATACCTCCTTATAAGGTGAAATAAAAGGTAGTTCCAGAACCAATTTTGGATTCTACCCAGATTTGTCCACCATGTCGGCGGATTATTCGTCGCACAGTAGCCAAACCTATCCCGGTGCCTTCATATTCTTCCGCACGATGTAATCGCTGAAAAGGGGCAAACAGTTTGTCTGCATATTTCATCTCAAAACCTACCCCATTATCCTTTACGAAAAAGACTATTTGATTATCATTCTTCTTGCACCCTACTTCGATCTTTGTGGTGGTCTGTTTTCGGGTAAACTTCAGAGCATTAGATAATAAGTTTACAAGGGTAATTCGCATTAAATTAGGATCAGCAGAAACGGAGGGACATTGGTGTACAATAAAGTCTACTTTTCGATCTTTCCACTCCTCGTGGAGAAATTGATAAGCCTCTTGGGCAATAGTTTCTATATTGACTGACATCTTGTTTATCGACTGGCGCCCAATACGGGAGAGTGATAACAGGTCATCTATTAATCGACCCATATTTTGGGCTGCTGATCGTATTCGCTGTATATAATGTTGTCCTTGTTTATCTAAAATATTAGAGTAGTCTTCCTTAATCATTTTAGAAAAACCATCAATAGCCCGCAGGGGGGCACGCAGGTCGTGAGAAACTGAATAGGAGAAAGTTTCCAGTTCTTTATTGGCAATCTGAAGTTGGGCGGTGCGTTCCTGTATCCGAATCTCTAATTCATCATAAGATTTTTGTAAAGCCTTCTCTGCTTGCTTTCGCATATCGATTTCCTGTTTTAAGGAATGTGA
>JAGMCN010000082.1 GCA_023129235.1 Caldifarciminota bacterium
CGGCTCTTACTTCATCTGCAAGAATTGTTGACTTTTCCCTGCCGGGAGAATCAAATGTGCGCAGGGCTGCATTGTAGAATTTCCATTTGCCGTTGTCCCACCTGGCAGTATTTGCGTCAAACTTTGACCGTTCGAATCCATTTTCATCGTATTCCGTTATCATGATACCCGACAGTGTATTTTTTTTTGAGTTCAGCAGTTTAACATAAAATCTGCGGTTATGGCATCCATAAAATATGCGGTTGCTCCACAAGCATTGCTCCTTTCGCCCCTTAATCAGTGTTTGTTTTATGTGATAGGCTTTTTGGGCTGTTTTAGGAACGTTCAATTCGCTGACTGCCATTGAAATCGCAGAAAGCAATATGCCCGTAATAAGAAAAGGAACCAGTATTCTATTAGGGTGTATTCCTCCTGATACAGCAGCAATGATTTCATTATTTCTTGACAGGTTGTTGAGGACATACATTGTAGCGAGCAAAATTGCCAGCGGGCACATCCTCACAAATATAAGCGGAATGAGGCTAAGATAATAATTAGCGATGGTTTCAAGAGGAATTTTGCTCTCTATAATTTCATCAAGTCTGCCGAAAAGATCTATCATAACATAGAAAAATACAAATGTCAGGAGGCAGAAAATAAGACAGATGAGGAGCTGGTGAAAAAAATAACGGTCAAGTAATTTCATTTGAGTTTAAAGATAAGAATAATTCCGGCTGCACTAAGTCCAATATTTGGCAGCCAGATGAAAATTGGAGGAATTACTCCCTTTTCTCCAAGAGCCTGGCAGCCGGTAAAAAGCATGTAGTAGATAATTATGAGCAAAAGGCTCAGCCCGAAACCGGTTGAACGGCTGCCTTTTCTCACTCTTAATCCTAACGGAATTGCTATCAGCGCAAAACTGAGCGAAGCAAAAGCAAAAGAAAGTCTTTTGTTGATTTCAGTCGCAAGGGTAATAGTATTAATTTTCTTTTTTTCAAGTTCCGCAACTTTCTTTTTTAATTCTTTTATAGTCATATCCTTTGGCCTCTTACTAAAAGCATGACTTTCCTGTGAGGGAAGTTTTAACGGAATGCGGTATTCATTAAGTACAGACCGGTGATACTGGCGGGATTCATCCGGGTTTGCCTGGTCAATTGTGCAGTGCAGCAGTTTAAGTGTCATGGTATTTTCCCCGGTATTGAACAGGAGTTCCCCTTCCCTGGCCACAATACTTGAAGGCAGTCCTTCTTCTCTCATTTCCGAAATGTGGATACCGTAAAAGCGGTCCTTTTTAACTTTCCTGATGTATATTACATAATTGGGGAAAGTTTCAATGAGTGTTCTTTGCGGAAAGAACATTGACGGCTGCCTGGTTCCTATGCTTGCAATAAGCTTTCTCGCAGTGTAGGTAGCCTTTGGGAGAACACTGTCATTCAATTTCACACAAAAGAGGCTTATCAAGATCGATAAGAGGATGACAGGGGTCATCAGGCAGACAGGATTAATGCCGCTCGACCTGATTGCTGATATTTCATTGTCGGAACTAAGCTTTCCGCATGCCAGTAATACTGCAAGAAGAACTGCCATTGGCAGGGAATAAGAAGCAATAAAGGGAACAAGATATAATGAAAGTTTCAGCACGGACAAAACTTCAACACTGTGCAGGAATACCATCTTTACAAGCTTTGTCATATTGCCCATGAAAAGTATGAAGGCAAACACGGAAAAACCGAGAAGAAAGGGTTTGAAATGTTCCCTTATAACATAATTCTTAAGTATGCGTGTTCCCATATAATGAATTTCCCTTGATAAATAATCTCTTCTCGTGTAGAATTTAGCACATAAGGGATTTAGAGTCAAGCATTAGTAATTTGCAAGAACGGGAGGATTTTCTTATGAGTGTGCATGGAAGTCTGAAATCGCATCAGGCATATAAAAAAAGAAACGTTCTTAAAAAATATGAACGTGTAAAAGTTCTCAAGTCTGAAAAGAAATGGAAAGATGAGGATTCTGTTTACGGACTCCCCAAAGTAAAACCTTCGGAATAGGGAAAATCCCAGACCTGTTCAGGAATCCGACCCCTTGTCTGTCATTACCCGACTCG
>JAGMCN010000083.1 GCA_023129235.1 Caldifarciminota bacterium
GCAATAACCGCCTCTTTTATTGAATGCATACAACAAACTCCTGAGCAATAAGGAGCATTTACATCAGAGCTGTTATCTCTTGAACCAACGCACTGGATAAAGGCAATTCTTTTAGGAGTGGCTCCATCTGATGGTCGTTGTATGTGACCTTGATAAGGACCGGAAGGAGACAGAATTCGTTCAAATTCAATTGATGTGAGCACATTAGGATATCTTTTATATCCGAGAGCAGTCTTGACTCTGGGGTCAAATAAATCATAACCCGGTGCAAGGATAACACTTCCAACATTTAGTTTTAATATTTCTTCTTTTTGGTCAAAGTTTATGGCGTCTGCTTCACAAAATTCCTGACAAATTTTACATTCTCCTGTTTGTAAATGGACGCAATGTTCTTTATCAATAGTCGCATAGTTTGGAACTGCTTGAGGGAAAGAAATATATATTGCAGACCTTTCTCTTAAGCCCCTATCAAATTCAGATAGAATCGGGTTCGGCTCGTTTTTTGTAATTTTTTCAAACTTGATGCCTTTCTTGGTTGGACACACAGAGAAGCAAGCTCCACAAGTCTGGCATACATCTGATTGAACATCAAATGCTGGTACTACTTCTCTTTTACTGCCTCTTCCAGCAAAGCCAATGGCTCCTCTTCCCATTCTTTCGCGACACATACGGACACAGAGTCCACAAAGCAAACAATCTTCATTTTTTGGCTCAATCCTTGATTTCACAACTCCCATTTCTCCTGCAATACGAAGGAGTTCCTCAGAATCTGGGCATCGTGCCAGTAGTAACTCTACCATAATCTTGCGAGTTTTTATTACTCGTTCAGTATCAGTTTTAACAATAAGTCCCTCTTTCGCAGGATAAGTACAGGATGCCTGAATAGAAGTTTTTGGGCTTCCGCCCTGACTTATTTCTACCAGACAGAGTCGGCAAGCACCGTATGACGGCAATGCCTTATGATAGCATAAGGTTGGTATTTTTATGCCAAGTTGTTGACAAGCTTCAAGGATTGTTGTTCCTTCCTCTACTTCAATCTTTTGACTGTTGATAGTTAAGTTTATCATTTTATACTCCGATTGATTCACGGGCTTTTTTTGTATCTAATTTAAATTTCACATCACCTCTTCGGTGTTCATATATGAAGTTTATTTCTGGATTGCCAACAATTAGAGTCGTAAGTGTCTTTTCTATATCACCTAATGGCTTGCGGTCAATATGGTTATACTGAAATATAGCTTTCACACTCGTTCCCTTGCCAATTATTGATTTTATCTTAATATTACCCTCACTTTCTTTAGTTGCCTGCGCCAGAAGGGACAATCCTAATCCTACTCTTCGTGTAGTCCTGGTGGTATAGAATGGGTCAAGAACTTTCTTGATAGTTTCTTTATCCATTCCCTCACCATTGTCTTTTATCTCAATAGTAAGCAGATTTCTTTTCATATCTTCATTAACTTTTATTTTAATTCTTGAAGCTTTTGCTCCAATTGAATTCTCAACTATGTCCAGAATATGTAAGGACAAATCTTCCATCTTTATTAAGTAAAGCTTTTTTTATCTCGCTAACCGTTGCCTCTTTAACAAAAAAAATAGTTGAACTTTTCCCAATGTCTTCTATGAAGTGAGCATCAGAAAATGTAACCACTGGAAAACAGGGTGTTTCACGAAATTCGTTTGGAGATATCTTTGACGATACTTCCACGCTGTCTAATTTTAGTTCCTCTGGAATAAAACCCAATTGACCAATGATACTGAATCTCTCACGGTCAATGTGAGATGCAATCACAAGTCCTCTCAAGGAATGGGTTGTATTAACAATTTCATCAATCGTTAAATTAGTTGCTCCTATTAAAAGTTTATTATTAGTGCCCAGAACCTCATTTTCTTCATCCATTATAATTTGCTCTCCAAAGATTTCCTCATCATTCGTTCCGTGTAAATTTTCGCATACAATCCTTTGGAGTTCTAATAAATCTTTATCTTCATCAAATAAGGTTAATATATGTACTTCTTCTCGTGAAGTGACTTCCATTCCGCCAATAACTGCTAAATCCTCTTTTCCCCCAGCTTTTTTAACGGCTGCCACATTTTCAGCTGAGTTATGGTCACAAATTCCAATGGCATCTAATCCCTCTGATTTTGCTTTCTTAACTATCTTACTTGGCATCATTTCTAAATCACCACAAGGAGATAAGCAAGTGTGAATGTGTAAATCCATTCTAAATTTGCCTAACATTACATCATTCCGGTAATGCCGAGTCTATATAATCTACCGACTATTTCAAAAGTAGGTAGGTCAGTTACCAGAATTGGAATGTTCTCTTTTTTTGCTTTTTTCAAAGTCTCTTCTTCAAGTTTTCTTCCATTAACAATAATAATTCCTCCGAGTTCCTTTAATATAGCCACAGCTACTATGTTTTGATGCGTCTGTAGGGTAATCCAGATATTGTCTTTTTTAGAATTAGCCATAACATCACTCATTAAATCACTGGCATAACCACCACTTATATCTTTATCAAGATTGCTACTCCCAGTTATTACTTTTAAATTTAGTTCTTCTACTATTTTCTTAAGCTCCATCATTTCAAAGCCTCCTGTAGGGCCAATTCATAATTGCCCCTACTTATTTCAATTCAAATAGAGAACAGCCTCAAGGTGTGTTCCCTTTCCTACTTTTGAGTCCAAGGTCATCTTATCAACGCAATTTTTAATGTTTAACAGTCCCATCCCGGCGCCAAATCCCAGTTCTCGTACCCATTTAGGAGCAGTGGAGAATCCGGGTTGCATTGCTTGTTCAATATCAGGAATACCAGGACCGGAATCAGAAGCATCAATTTTAATTTGGTGTGGCTGAACAGAAGCTGTCAATTTGCCTCCATTGGTAAAGACAACGATGTTCATCTCTGCTTCATAAGTTGCAATTGATGCACGGCGGACTATATTGGGCTGAATGCCTAATCGGTAGAGAGTTCTTTTGAGTCCACTTGCAGATTCTCCTGCTTTATTAAAATCCTTGCCTACTACATTGTATTGAAATGTTAAAGTAGTGTTGTCAGCTATAATATCTTCAAAGATATGACTTGCTCTGTATCTATGGATTTCCTCTTCATGGTAGTCAATTTCTAATTTCTTAAGTAATCCCTTGATAATATCACCTTTAGTGATAATACCCACTAATTTTTTGTTATTACGTTTAATCACAGGGAAGCGTCCGAATCCATATTGGTCAAATTTTCTAACAGCATGAACAACTGGCTCATCGGCATATAGAGTTTCTACCTTCTTGGCCATTTTCTCTTCTATAAGAGCATTCATTTCTCCCTGTGCTAAACATTTAATAAAATCTTCAATACTTATAAGACCAACCAATTCACCTTTAGTTACAACTGGAGTTCCAGAGATACCTTTTTTATACAATATTTTTCTTAACTCATAAATAGGTTTCCTTGGGCTAACAATCACTACTTTCTTGGTCATCACATCCTTAATCTTCAGCTCATAGGTTAATTCTTGAATCTTGGTAAATTTCTTCTTCTTATCCATTTCTTTTGTTAATATCCAGATAACCTAAACCCACAAGTCCCTTCTTATACAATCGCCCACAACTCTCAAACATTGGAAGGTGTGTCATTAATAGAATAAGATTCTTATCCTTAGCCAACTTAATCGTATTCTCGTCAGGCTTTTTGCCACGGACAAAACAGATTGCCTTAACATCTGCTATTTCCACTGTACGCACGACCTGTGGATTTGTCAATCCTGTTAAAAGAATGGCCCCTGGTTTAGCAAACGCCAATACATCGCTCATCAAATCAGCAGCACATCCTATCTTTACTTCCATCTTCAGGTTGTCCGAGCCTGTGATAACCTCTGCCTCAAGAATCTCTTTTATTTCTTCAATTGTCATTTTTCTCTCCTTTGATTTGCCACAAAAACACTAAGGCACCAAATCTCACTAAAGATAATTCTCTAACTTCTTTTGTGTACTTTAGTGTTTTGGTGATTTTGTGGCATTTTGTTCATTGCTCATTCTACTTTTACTGCGTCAAATTTGCAAGCATCCTTGCATACCCCACATTTTATGCACTCACTCTGGTCAATCTTATGAGGTTTCTTTCTTTCGCCAGTGATTGCAGATTGAGGACAAACTTTCACGCATGCCATACATCCAGTGCACTTTTCGGGGTCTATAGAATACTCAATTAAAGCTTTACATACACCCGCCGGACACTTCTTATCTTTAATATGAGTTTCAAATTCTTCTCTAAAATGCTTTATGGCTGAGAGAACTGGATTTGAGAGTGTCTGTCCTAAACCACACTGGGAAGCATCCTTTATTGCTTCTCCTAACTCTTCAAGAAATTCTATGTCTCCTTCTTCTCCTCTACCTTCTGATATTTTTGTAAGAATCTCAAGCATTGCCGCACTACCTTCTCTACAGCTTGTGCATTTTCCACAGCTCTCGTCATTGGTGAATGCAAGGAAATACTTGGCAAGATCAACCATACAAGTGTCCTCGTCCACTATAATCATTCCACCTGAGCCCATAATTGCGCCTGCTTCCTGTAAACGTTCATAATCTATTGGCAAATCAAGCAAACTACTTGGAATAACACCACCAGAGGGTCCACCTGTCTGCACTGCCTTAAACTTCTTCCCATTTGGAATCCCGCCTCCAATATCATAGACCATCTCTCGTAAGGTTATTCCCATAGGCACTTCCACTAACCCAGCATTATTTATATTTCCAGCCAAAGAAAAGACCTTTGTCCCCTTGCTTTTCTCTGTCCCAATTGATGCAAACCATTCTGCACCAAAGTTTATTATCCTTGGCAAATTTGCCAAAGTCTCTACATTGTTTATAACTGTGGGACTTCCAAAAAGCCCTTTCTCAACCGGGAAAGGGGGTTTCTGTGTAGGCTCTGCTGGCCGTCCTTCTATTGAATGAATCAAAGAAGTCTCCTCACCACACACAAATGCTCCTGCACCACGAAACATCTCTATATCAAAATCAAAGCCAGAACCAAATATATCTTTTCCAAGCAGTCCATATTCTCTTGCTTGACTAATTGCACGATTCAACCTCTTTATAGCTAATGGATATTCAAGTCTCACATAGACATAGCCCTTTTCCGCCCCAATTGCATAAGCAGCGATTTGTATCCCTTCGATAAGAGAATGAGGGTCTGCCTCAATTATTGACCTGTCCATAAAAGCACCAGGGTCACCCTCATCAGCATTGCAAATTAAGTATTTCGGAGTGTTAGGGTTCTTTCGGCAAAACTCCCATTTCCTGCCTGTTGGAAAGCCAGCTCCTCCTCTTCCCCTTAGTCCCGAGTCTTTTATCTCCTGAACTACCTCCTCGGGAGTCATACTTTTTAAAACCTTTGCCAATGCCTTATATCCATCTCTTGCAATATATTCATCAATTTGGTCAGGGTCTATTATCCCTCTATTCCAAAGAGCGACAAGCCGTTGGTCACGATAAAATGGAATCTCGTGTAATTTCTCAATTGGGTGTAATGCCTCGGGATGAATATACATTAAAGACTTTACAGGTCTGCCTTTTAAGAAATGCTCTTCGACAAGATGAGGAATATCTTCTTCCTTTAAGAGTTGATAAACCACATCGTCAGGCTGGACAATTAATGTTGGACCCTTTGTACAAAGCCAGCTACTCCCGGTAAGGATAATCTGAATCTCATCCTCCAAATTGTGCTTCTTGAGTTCCTCCTCAAGCTTCTTCTTTATTTTCAGTGCCCCAACCGAGACACACATTGTGCAAGTGCACAACATCAAATTAGCTCTATACGCCATCTTTAGCTCTCCTTATCCGAGTCATTCATCCTTGAGTCTGAGTCGTTTATCCCTGGGGATAAGTCGTTTATCCCTGGAGATAAGTCGTTTATCCTTGAGTCTGAGTCGTTTATCCCTGGGGATGAGTCGTTTATCCCTGGGGATGAGTCGTTTATCCCTGGGGATAAGTCGTTTATCCCTGAGTCTGAGCCGTTCATCCCTGGGTCTAAGTCACTCATCCTTGAGTCTGAGTCATTCATTCCTTTTCCTTAATCATTACTTGTGCTACTTCTATGGCACCCTCTCACTCCCAAATGCTAATGCATATTCTTTAACAATCTCTCCTGAAAGGACATGCTTATCAAAAATTTCCTTCACCTTCTCTGGAGTCAAATCCACATACTTTACAGGCGGTTGATTCTGAACCTCAACCGTTATCATAGGTTCACGACTGCACAGACCTGCACAACTTGAAGTAGTTAGAATGACATCTTTTATATCTTTCTCCTCAATCTCTTTTATCAACGCACTCATAATAGCACGGGATCCAGCAGCTATTCCACAAGTCCCCATATGGACTGTAATCTTTGCACGACCAGTCCCTTCACGGAGAATCATCGTCCTTTTTACTTTCTCAGTTATCCTTTCTAAATCCTCAGGCTTCAACTTCGGCATTGCCTACCTCCTTATAGCTTTTAATTAGCTTAGGAACTTTAGTTATCCGAAAATGCCCATGTAAATCCTCATTTATCACTACAACAGGAGCCTGGCCACAACATCCAAAGCAAGATATAGTCTCAATCCCGAACATCAAATCCTCAGTAGTATTTCCCACCTTTATACCAAGTGCTCTTTCAAAAGCCTCAAGAATCCTATTTCCACCTTTTATATAACAAGCTGTTCCTAAACACACATCAATTGTATACTTTCCTCTTGGTTTTAAGCTAAATGCGTTATAGAAAGTCGCTATTTGATAGATTAGACTTAAAGGCATATCAAGCTCCTCAGAAATATATCTCAATATATTCTCCGGCAAATAAGAATAACTAACATTAATATTGTGTAATACAGGCACCAATGCACCTTCTTTGCCTTTATATTCCTCAATTATTTTCTTCATTCTTTCCAAGTCTTCAGGCTCAAGTTTTATCTCTATCTTCTCCTCAACAGGGTAAATTGCTTTTTTCACAGGGCAGTTTTCCGTGCAAGCTCCGCAGCCGGTGCATTTATCCTCATCCACATAGCGAGGATTTTTCTTTACTGCTACAGTAAAGTTGCCTGCTTCTCCCATTACTTCTTCAATTTCAGCATTTGTAATGAGCTCAATATTTGGATGTCTGCCAGTCCCTACTAACTTAGGTGCCAGAATACACATTGCACAATCATTAGTTGGAAAAGTCTTATCCAATTGCGACATTACGCCGCCAATACTTGGTCCCTTCTCTACCAGATATACTTTGAAACCGGAATTAGCTAAATCTAATGATGATTGAATTCCAGCTATTCCTCCTCCAACTATGAGAACACTTCCTTTTTTATCTTTTGCCATGATTAAATTATCAACTCTTAACTTTCGATTTCTCCGCGAGTTTCTCTTTCACCATAGATTTTATCACATTGCCTTGCTTTTCATCAGGTTTCAAAAGATATTTCACCATATTGCATCTTAAATCTTGAGCGAATTTATCTAATTCTTCCATATCAGAGAGTCTCTCTTTTGGAGCATATCCTTCTTTCACAGCCATCTCCCGAAGTATGCTCATCACATCAGCAAATTTCACATTTTGTGGACACCTGGCATAACAAACATAACATTTTTGGCACATCCATATAATATCTGATGAGAGGACTTCTTTTCGCATCCCAAAAATTGCCATTCTAATAATCTTTCTTGGGTCGTAATCTTCGTTAACTTCCGCAACCGGACAACTCGCTGTGCAGGTACCACAGGTGAAGCATCTCTTGAAGTTCTCTGCCCCGGGCTGTGATGCAATGTCATATTTGAATTTTGTGTCAAGTTCTGATAATTTAATTTCTTTCATTTTTCCTCCAAGCTAAATCAAAAAAGATTTAACCACAGAGGATACAGAGAATATAAATCTTTGCAACTCTGTGCTCTCTGTGGTTTATAAATTTCCATTTTTTTATTCTTCCTGCGGCAATTCTTGTAATTCTGCATACGAAAATACGGGTCCGTCAGAACACACATATTTATGCCCAATATTGCATCTTCCACACTTTCCGATTCCACATTTCATTCGTCTCTCGAGTGATGTATAAGTCCTCTCCTGCGGAAATCCGAGTTCGGAAAGAACAGGCAGTGTATATTTTATCATAATAGGAGGTCCACAAATTACAGCCCAGCTATTTTTAGGACTGGGAGCTACCTCTTTTGTAACTGTTGGAACAAACCCTACTCTCTTTTTCCACTCAGGCACCTCTTTATCAATAGTAAGATGTAATTGCAGGTCGTCTCTTTTCTCCCACTCAGCCAATTCATCCCTATAAAGGAGCAATCCAGGCCTTCTTGCCCCATATATTACAGTAATATCTTTGTAGTCTTTTCTATGTTCTAAAAGATAAACAATAAGTGCTCTTAATGTTGTAAATGCAAATCCTCCTCCAATTATGACAACAGAACCTCCCTTGAATTTATCCACAGGATACCAATTCCCAAGAGGTCCTCTCATCCCAATTACTTCACCTTCCTCTAAATAATGCAGAGCAGTTGTAACATTACCAACTCTGTTAATAGTAAATTTCAAAGCATCTTTCTCGCTCGGTGAACTTGCAATTCCAAAAGGTGCCTCGCCTTTGCCTAAAATAGAGAGTTGACAAAACTGACCAGGCATAAAGTCAAACCTGTCTTTTTCATTACAGAAAGCAATATCAAATGTTCTGAGAGTCTTGTCATCCGACTCTACCATTATTTTCTTAACTTTTACAGGAATGGGCATATAAACATTTTCCATTTTCCTAATTTCTTACTTTCTTGATTTCTTTAATTACTTCTCTTACATCAAGATTCACAGGACAGCTTATTATACATCTTCCACAACCAACACATCCAAATTCTCCAATAGTCTCTACCAGATAATTAAACTTATGCATTATTCGTTGCCTCATTCTTTCCTTTCCAGTTGGTCTTGGATTTGTTCCTGCTGCTTCTTGAGTAAATAACTTGAACATACAGCTATCCCATATGCGAATCCGCTTACCTTTACTACTTTTCCCTTCGTCTTGAATGTCAAAGCAATGACAGGTAGGGCAGAGATAAGTGCAAGCTGCACAATTCAAGCACTTACGAGCAATCTCTTCCCATTTAGGACTATTCCAGAGAGCATCTAAATCTTCTTTCAGAGAACTAATCTCTACAGGCTTACTTAACATAGATTCAGCTTCATTCTTAAGTTGATTTCCTTTCTTTAAATCATCTTCCGTAGCTTTTTGTAGGGACAATTTGTGAATCACTTCCTCTCCTTTCTTGCTACAAGGTTCAGCAAGAAAAGCTTCACCAATATCTATAAGGGAAATATCTGCTCCTTCTTTATTGAATGGCCCTCCACCAACCCAATTGCAAAAACAGGTAGATAATGGGTTATTACAACCAAGAGCGAATACCAGAGCATCTTTGTATCTCTCTTTCCAGTATGTATCTGTATATTTCTCGCTGTCAAATACTTTATCCAATAGTGTGAAACTCTTTGCATCGCAAGGTCTCACACCAAAAATTGCTATAGGTTTAGAGAGTTGAGAGTTGAGAGTTGAGAGTTGAGAGTTTTCATCATAAGTAAATAGAGTTTCGGTTTGAGGGAAGAATATATCTTTAGGTGGCTTGTCTGTATTATAAGAGTTAAGAGTTGAGAGTTGAGAGTTGAGAGTTATTTCTTTGAAAGAAGTTACTCTGTCTTGTTTGGCAGGCACAAATACACTATATTTTTTGCTCAAATCATCAAGAAATTGCTTGAGCTTACTCTTTTCTATTTTGAAAATATCCATCTTTACATTATAAATTCCTGTTTATCATTTTCATTCCAGTCTGCCATTGGTGGAGTAGCTTCTGTGTCTAAACCTGCTGTATATCCAAATCTATCTTTTATTTCTTTCTCCATTCTAATTCCCAATGGTGCTAAATTTACACCAGTAGGACAAGCTCTTGTGCAAGCACCACAACTAACACATCTGCCAGCAGTATGTAGTGTCCGCACAATATGAAATATCATTGTATCAGAAAGATCTGGACTCTTCCCAAACCACTGAGGACCACTTTGGTCAACAAAACACTCTTCACAATAACATAAAGGGCAGGCATTTCTACAGGCATAACATCTTATACATTTACTTATCTCTTTTTCAAAATACTCCCATCTTTTGTCCGGACTTAAACTTTCAAGGTTATCGGTGTTCGGTTTTCGGTTCTCGTTAACTGGAACAGGTTCTCCAACAAAAATATCATATACAGGAGGATTAGGATATTTACACATAAGACAGGAATCAGATAGAATTTCCTTTTTCTTTAAAGAGTTCTTAAAATCCTTTCCCTCAACTATGATTTTTTCACCCTCAACCTGATATTTTAAAACCTCTTTCCTTCCTACTTTTTCTTCAAGTTTTCTCGTGTCAATTACACCATCACAAGGAACACCAATTATTATTATTTCCTCACGCTTAATTTGGTTTTCTACAATATGTTGAACTATTGACCTGCCATCACATCCTTTTACAATTATTCCTATCGGTTTTCGGTTTTTGGTTTTCGGTTTTCGGCTCTTACCTAAATACTTAGCCAAGTTATTGCCGCAGGTAGCATCAAAGATTAGATTATCAACATCCTTTTCATGGGTGATAAAAACAGGAGTAGAATGAAGAGGTAGAGTCCCTTTGCTATATCCAATTACCAAATCAACTTTCTTTTCCTTGAGCAATTTTTTAACTGTTTCCCTCAATTGTTTCTCTATATTTTCCATTAGATTTTTACTAATTTCTTTGCTGGACCAAGTTTTTTTACATCTTCAGTAACTTTCTTTATAACTTCTGCAAATTTCTCTCCCTCACCTGCTGATACCCAGGAGAATTGCACTCGGCCTGGCTCAATGCCTATAAATTCTAATAATGTTTTTAAAACAGCGAATTTTCTGCGAGCATAATAATTGCCTGTTATATAATGACAATCTCCCGGATGACATCCAGAGACTAATACTCCGTCAAACCCATTTTGCAAGCATTTCATAATAGAAATTGGGTTTATCCTTCCAGAGCAAGGCACTCTTATGACCCGAATGTTAGGTGGATATTGAATTCTTGAAACACCTGCAAGGTCTGCTCCTGCGTAAGAACACCAGTTACACAAGAAAGCAAGTATCTTAGGTTGCCACTCTTTCATATCTCTACTGCATTAACCGCTTCAAATATTTGGTCGTCAGTAAATCCTCTTAAATCTATTGCTCCGCTTCTACAGGATGCTGTGCAAGCGCCACATCCTTTACACAGAGCTTCGTTTATCTCCGCAATTCCTTCTTCATTAAGTTCTATTGCAGAATAGGCACATATCTCTACGCATACACCACATCCACTGCATTTATCAGGATTAACCCAGCATATTGTACCTTCTGCTTCTATAGTCTTTTTGCTCAAGATAGTGAGTGCTCTTGATGCCGCAGCCTTAGCCTGAACCATAGATTCTTCTATGTATTTTGGTCCGTGAGCAAGTCCACACACAAAAATCCCATCTGTTGCAAAATCTACGGGTCTGAGTTTTACATGAGCCTCTAAGAAGAAACCATCTGCATTCAGCGGTACTTTGAGTAATTTTGCCAGTTCCTTGTTCTCTTGAAGAGCATCTATTGATACTGATAGAACCAACAAGTCTGCCTCAATAACCACTTGTGCGTCTAATATAGGGTCCATAGTTTTTATTAAGAGTTTGCTGTCTGGATTATCTTTATCCATAGGTTCAACCTGAGGCTTATGCTCTAAGTCGTATCTGATGAATACGATTCCTTTATCTCTTGCAGTACCAAAATACTTTTCTTTTAATCCATAGGTTCGAACATCTCTGTATAATACATAAATATCTGCACTTGGATAAATTTCTTTGAGTTTTAACGAATTTTTCACTGCTGCACCACAGCAAACCCGACTGCAATAAAGTCTTTCCTCTTCTCGTGAATTTACACATTGAATCATCACTATTGAGCGTGGTTTATATTCCTTGATTTTTTCTGTGTGAAGAAGTTTTTCAAATTCAAGTTGGGTAACCACTCGCTTATTTTTCCCATATAGATACTCTTTTGTTTCATACTCTTTTGCTCCTGTTGCTACTACTACAATTCCATGCTCAATTTCAGATTTCTTATTTCCAGTCTTGACTTTTGTCTTGAAATTCCCAATATAGCCCGCAATTTCTTCGATTTTAGCGTTAGTATACACCGTGATAGAGTTATTCTCCTTTACTTCTTTAATAGTTTCTTGTAATAATTTTTGAGGGTCATCGCCTTCCAATGTAGAATAGATATCTTTTAGATTTCCTCCAAGTTCAGAGTCCTTTTCTACAAGATGCACTTCATAACCTGCGCGAGCAACTACCAATGCCGCTGTCATTCCAGCAAGTCCTCCACCAATTACAAGAGCTTTGGGATTAATATCTATTGGCAATCTTTTTAGAGGCACAAGGTTTCTTGCTTTTGCTATTGCCATCTGTATTAAATCTTTTGCTTTTTCTGTAGCAAGTTCCGGTTCATTCATATGAGCCCAGCTACATTGGTCTCTAATATTTGCCATCTCAAAGAGATATTGATTGAGTCCTGCTTCTCTCAAAGTCTCCCTGAACAGGGGTTCATGGGTTCTCGGTGTGCAAGACGCAACTACAACACGGTTGAGATTATGTTCTTTGATTTTTTCTTTTATTGTATCCAAACAATCTTGTGAACAGGCATATAGTAAATCTTCTGTGTGCTCAACATTTGGTAAGTTTTTGGCGAAATCAACTGCTTGAGGAACATCCACGACTCCAGCAATATTTATCCCACAATGGCAAATGAATACACCTACTCTTGGTCTATCACCAATTACATCTTTTTCTGGAGGAAACTCTTTTTTGGAAACCTTTTCTTGTCTCTCAAGTGCCAGGAACTTTGTGCATTCAGCAACAGCACCGGATGCTGACATCACTGACTCTGGAATATCTTTTGGCCCACTCATTGCCCCACAAACAAATATCCCATCTTTGGTAGTATTGAGGGGTTCAAAAAGAGATGTTCTTGCAAATCCATATTCGTCAAGCTTGATGTCAAGGCAGTCTGCAAACTTTTCCATTTTCTTTCTGGGCTCTAATCCAATAGATAATATAGCCATATCAAAATCTTCTTCCTTTCTTTTCCCGTTTTCTTGTGAAAAACGCAGTCTTAAAGTACCTCCGTTTGATTCGCTAATTCTTGCTACCTTTGACCTCACGAATTTCACGCCGTATTGAGACTCAGCTCTTTCATAGTATTTATCAAAATCCTTGCCAAAAGCTCTTATATCCATAAAGAATATGGTTGGCTCCAGTCCTTTTATGTGCTCTTTTGCAATAATTGCCTGTTTGATGGCATACATACAGCAAACGGATGAGCAGTAATCATTTTTGTTTTCCACATCTCGGGAGCCCACGCATTGAATAAATGCGATTCGTTTTGGCTCTTTCCCATTTGATGGAACAGTAACATGCCCCATCAGTGGACCGCTGGCTGAGAGCATGCGCTCGAACTCAAGGGAGGTTACTACATTTTTGAATCTTTTGTATCCATATTGAGCGTGCACAATGGGGTCGTGTGGGTCGATTCCTGACGATAGAACAACAGCCCCACAATTCAAAGAGATGACTTTATCTTTGTCTTCAAAATTTATAGCATGTGCTTCACAAATCTTTTCGCATAGTCTGCAAGCTCCCTTGGTGAGATAAAGACAATGTTCTGCATCAATTACATAATTTGATGGAATAGATTGCAAGAAGTATCTGTATATTGCTTTTCGCTTACGGAGATGCATATCAAACTCATCTACTACTTTTGTTGGGCATTTTTGCTCACAAAGACCACAAGCAACGCATTTTTCTGGGTCCACATACTTTGCCTGTTCAGTTATCTCGCATACAAAATTACCGGGCTCACCAGATATAGAGGTAAGTGATGAGCAGGGATGGAGTGTAATTCCTGGATGTCTTGCACATTCGCTCATCTTTGGGGCGAGGATACACAAAGAGCAATCGTTAGTGGGGAAGGTTTTATCCAGTTGAGGCATTCTTCCACCGATTGATGGGGTTTCTTCAATTAAATGGACATCTGCTCCTAATTCAGCAAGGTCGAGAGATGCCTGAATTCCTGCTATTCCAGCACCCACTACCAACACTGATTTATTAGGAGCGTTGGAACTCATAGACAAGACTTTAAAACACTTTTTTTAGGATGTCAACTGATATTTAAAACTTTTTTTAATCTGACATTCCTCTCCGTAGAGGCGGTTCGCGAACCGTCCCTACAACGATTCACGATTAACGAATAATTGTCAGCTTCCTCGTTGCCTTGTAATTATTTGTCACCAGACCCGTATGGGTCTCTACTCTCACAAAGTAGATACCGTTGGTGAGTTCCTCAAGATTTATCTCAACATCCTGCTTCGTTGTTAAAACCTGCTTTACTAACTTGCCTGATAGGTCATAAATCTTGATACTTGCTCCCTTGATAGCTTGATGGATTGTTGAGCTTGCGAAATCCCGATTTATCGGGGATAGCTTGATAACTGCCTTCCCAAGTGATGGATTCGGATATATCTCTAAACTAATGCCTATTGCCTTATGCCTATTGCCTGTCTCTTCCTCCACTCCTGCCTCAGAAATCCTTATAAGATAGACATCGCCAGCACTACTTCCTGTAATTATAAAGCCCCCCGATGCACACTCTTGAACAGAATTGCCCAAATCCCACTCAGTTCCGCCATAAGTTTTAGTCCACAAAGTATCTCCATCTGAATCTGTCCTTATAAGATAGACATCCGCCTTGCCAGCACCAAAAGACCATGTATATCCTGTGATTATAAAGCCCCCTCCTGCACACTTTTGAACAAACCAGCCGTCATCAAATCCAGTTCCTCCATAAGTTTTAGTCCACAGAGTATCACCATCTGAATCTGTCCTTATAAGATAGACATCCTGAGAGCCAGCACCAAAAGAACTTGTCGCTCCTGCGATTATAAAGCCCCCTCCCGCACACTTCTGAACAGAAATGCCATAATCTCCGTTAGCTCCTCCATAAGTTTTAGTCCACAAAGTATCTCCATCTGCATCTGTCCTTATAAGATAGACATCGCCAGCACTAGATCCAGCAACTATAAAGCCCCCTTCTGCACACTCCTGAACAGAGTTGCCAAAAGTTCCACCATAAGTTTTAGTCCAGAGTGTATCACCATCTACGTCCGTCCTTATAAGATAGATATCAGGATCGACAGCACCAAAAGAGAGTGTATATCCTGCGATTATAAAGCCCCCTCCTGCACACTCCTGAACAGA
>JAGMCN010000084.1 GCA_023129235.1 Caldifarciminota bacterium
CAGTCTTTTACAAGGTTGTTTGATTCGCTGATAAGAAGTCCCAAATGAGTCCCAACTCCCGTTTGTTCCCTCTCAGCATATGAACGCATTCCCTGATTGAGCAGCGATTATCGTGCCAAAGGTGAGGAGGATAGACAAAATTAACTCTAACGGGCTACATATCTTTCTTAATTAAAGGCGGTTACGAAGATAAGAATGTGCGAATTATTTATGATTGAGGAGTAAAATAAAAAAGTCCCATCTAAAAGATGGGACATATTTGGGACAGAAAGGGACAAAATTGTCCCAGTAGGGGTGTAAGCATGTTACGCCCCCATCCGATCTACGATTCTAATTCGTAATTATCCTTGACTCTTCATCTTACGATAAAGTGTTTTTCTTTCCATATTTAGGATATTTGCTGCCTTGGTCTTATTGCCACCTGCCAGTTCAATGGCTCTTGTTATCAAATCTTTTTCAACTTTCCTTATAATATTTGCAAGTGATGTGCCTTTATCTGTTTTCTCTGGTAGCGTTATTTCACCTTGTGGCTTGTTTAAATCCAGAGATAATTGGTCAGGCATAATATAGCCAGATTCAGTTAATAATACTGCTCTTTTAACTATATTCTTTAATTCTCGAACATTACCTGGCCAATGGTAATTTAATAAAAGCTTCATTGCCGCAGTAGAAAAACCCTTAATTTTTTTCTTGAGTTCTTTATTTGCTTTATTCAAGAATTCTTTGGCTAAAACTGGAATGTCATCTTTTCTTTCACTAAGCAGGGGAAGCGAAATTTGGAATTCAAATAGCCTATGAAACAGGTCATCTCTAAATTTACCTTGCTTTACAGCCTCTAAGAGATCAATGTTTGTAGTTGCAATTATTCGAACATCAACCTTAATAGATTTTTTGCCTCCTATGTGCTGAATTTTTCTCTCTTCAATTACCCGCAGTAACTTTACCTGTGCATCTGTTGGTAGGTTAGTAATCTCATCCAAGAATAATGTTCCTCCATCGGCTAATTCAAACTTACCCTTTTTTGTGGAATCTGCACCAGTAAATGCTCCCTTTTCATATCCAAATAACTCGCTTTCAACAAGTGTATCAGGAATAGCACCACAGTCTACAGGAATAAACGGTTTATCTTTCCTGGGACTTTTTTGGTGGATCATATTGGCAATAATCTCTTTGCCGGTTCCACTTTTGCCCTGAATTATCACACTCATACTGGTCGGAGCAATTAATTCAACCTGCTTTAAGATTCTCTTTATTTGAGGACTTTCTCCCATCACCTGTTCTATTCTTCTCTTTTCACCCAATCTTTTTCTTAGACTCTTTACTTCTCTGCTTAAATATTGAGTCTTAAGTGCCTTTTTGAGTATAAGAATAAGCTCTTCGTTATCAAAAGGTTTGGTAATATAGTCATATGCTCCAAATTTCATTGCTCTTACTGCATCCTTAATATTGCCATAGGCTGTAATTATAATAATAAGCAAATTCTCATCAAATTTTCTAATTTTCTCTAAAACTTGCATTCCATCCATTCCAGGAAGCTTAATATCTAATAAAACTAAATTAGGAACACATTTTTCAACTTCTTTAATAGCCCTGTTACCATCTCCAGCTACAATAGTTTCATATCCCTCTTCTTTTAATATATTCGAGAGGAGAAGCTGCATGTCCTTGTTATCTTCGACTATTAAGATTGATTTCATATTTGGCTTTCTCCTTTTCTTACCTGTTTTCTACCTTCTCTTGAAATCGGGAGTCTAACTACCAGTTTTGTACCTCGTCCAACTTTGCTCTCTATATGTACTTTTCCCTTGTGGGCTGTGATAATCTGATGCACCAAACATAATCCTAAGCCTACCCCATCTTCTTTAGTCGTAAAGAAGGGATCAAATATTTTCTTTAGATTTTCTTCAGAGATGCCATTACCCGTATCTAAGAAGGTGACTACAATCTCATTGCTTTTAGGATCAGGATGAGCTGTAACAGTCAGATCCCCACCGTTGGGCATCGCCTCGACCGCATTTATGATACAGTTTAAGAATGCCTCTTCAAGCCGTTTTTTATCTAATAGGATTTGTGGAAGTTTCCTTGAACATCTCTTAATAATTTGCACCCTACTTACTACACATTTTGTATTAGTAAGTTTGATGACACTATCTACTACTTCACAGATATTTTCCACCTTAAGAGAAATCTCACGAGGGTTTGCAAAATCTAACAATTCTTTGATAATCTTACCTGCATTTTCCGAATTTCTTACGATAATCTCAAGATATTGTTTAATTTCCTCATTTAGTTTGTATTTACTAAGACAGAACTGTGCCGAAGCACTAATATTTCCGAGAGGGTTTCTTATCTCGTGGGCAATGCCTGCGGCTAATTCTCCAACACCAGCCATTCGTTCAGAACGGAGTAATTGATTTTCCATCTCCCTCCGCCTTGTGATGTCACGGGTATTGAATACAGCCCCTATCGGCTTGTTTTCCGAATCAAATAATATGCGACCGTGGGATTCGAACCAAAGGTAGT
>JAGMCN010000085.1 GCA_023129235.1 Caldifarciminota bacterium
AAATGCTCAACAAGAACAGGAGTAGAATACAAATGGTCTACGGGAATGTCAAAGAACCCTTGAATTTGGTCTGCATGGAGGTCTATAGCAAGGATTCTGTCTGCCCCTGCAGTGCTAATAAGGTTAGCGACCAATTTTGAAGAAATTGGGACTCTTGGTTCATCTTTTTTGTCCTGGCGAGAGTATCCGAAATAAGGAATGACAGCGGTAATCCTTTTTGCCGATGCCCGACGAGCCGCATCAATCATTAAAAGAAGCTCAAATAGGTTGTCTGCAGGTGGATGGGTCGATTGGACTATAAATACATCTACTCCGCGCACATTTTCGCCAAGCTTTACTTCTATTTCTCCATCTGAGAACTTTCGCACTGTGGAATGGGACAATGGAATATTTAGGTGTTTACATATCTTTTTTGCGAGCTCTGGGTTTGAATTTCCAGTAAAGACTTTCAATTCCTTCATTTTTTCCTTCTTTTTAGTCGCACTTAAATTTCTCTCACTCGAGGGGATGGATTCGAACCATCATTCTCGGCTTCAAAGGCCGGTGTCCTACCCTTGAACGACCCTCGAAACTACAATCTAAAGACTTTGACAAATCAAAGCCCTACTTTTCATCAGCTTTCAATGCTTTTTTATACTCGTCAAGAACTACCGTTTCTATCTTTTGTCGTGTCTCGTTATCAATTGGGTGAGCAACATCTTTAAAACTACCATCTCCCAATTTTCTTGAGGGCATAGCGACAAAAAGTCCCTTCTCCCCATCTATTACCCGTAGTCCTCTCACGACAAAGCAATTATCAAATGTAATAGAAACAAATGCCTTAAGCTTTGCTTCATCACGGAGAGTGATTTTTGCCTCTGTAACCTCCATTATACCTCCTCCTAAATTGTTTCTACAAGTTTAACATCAAATTCTGGAAATGCTTCCTTAAGTTTTTCATTCTTCTCTTTAAGAATCCCATAAATACAACTTCCACTTCCGCTGAGTGAAGCACCTGATGCACCAAGCTCAAACAATCTAATCTTTATTTCTTTGAGTTTAGGGTATTCCTGAAAAACTAATTGCTCAAAGTCATTCCGAAGATTACTTGCTAAACCCTCAATATCACTATTCAAAAAAAGAGCTTGTAGGACTTTAAAGTCCCATAATTCCTTTGTCAAGTAATTTTTAACATTTAAATAAGCCCATTTAGTTGAAATCTGAAAATTTGGGTAAATTAAAACGAGCCAGATAGGATGAGCTAAAGGAGGAAGCGGAGTTATGACTTCTCCTCTTCCTTGAATATAAGCAGGTGAATTTTTTAAGAAAAACGGGACATCAGAGCCAAGTATTAGTGCAAGTTCTTCAAGTTCTTTCTCGTTAAATAGATTTCTTTCTCGTTCCGATTTGTCAGAGTGAAAAAGTTTATTCATACCTTGAAGTATTTGAGCGGAACAAGAACTTCCTCCTCCAAGTCCAGCACCTATCCAGATTTGTTTTTTGAGCTTTATGCAGACTCCTGTTTTGAGATTTGCTCGTTTAAGGAAAAGTTCGGCTGCTTTATAGCATATATTTTCTTTGCCGTATGGAGGTAAATTAGAAGAAAATTCAATTCCCTTTGGGATTTCAGTTAGTTCAATAGTATCAAAAAGATTTATGGGTTGGAGGATACTCTCAATATTATGATATCCATCGGGTCTTTTGCCGAGGATTTTAAGACCCAGATTTACTTTAGCGTATGCCTTGAGCAGCAATTTAGCCATTAACACAGAAAATTATAGATTTGTTTCCACGAATTCGCAGATTATATGTCCTATGAGGATATGGGATTCCTGAATTCTTTGGGTATTTGAAGACGGGACTTTTATACAGATGTCAGTGAGTCCAGCAAGTTTATCTCCTTGTGCACCTGTAAGCCCAATTGTATAAATGCCCATAGACTTAGCTACTTCTACTGCCTTGAGTATATTTTTAGATGTTCCAGAAGTGGAGATTGCAATAAGAACATCTCCGGATGTCCCGAGTCCTTCAATCTGGCGAGAGAAAACAAACTCAAATGAGGTGTCGTTTGAAATAGCAGTGATAAGAGAAGAATTTGCCGTAAGAGCAATAGCCGGGAGACTTCGCCTTTCTTTGACAAGTTTTGACACAAACTCACAAGCAATATGTTGGGCATCTGAAGCTGAACCTCCATTTCCACAGAGAAGCACTTTTTTGCCTTGATTTATGGCTTTAGATACAGTGCTTGATGCAGATTCAATTTTGGGAATCTCCTTTTTTAATAGTTCTTTTGTGTGGATACTTTCATCTATGCTTTTTAAGATATTCATTTAGTGCCTCCTTCCAATTTCTTAAGGGCTTTCCAGAAGTTCTCTCCCACATAAAATTACATAATCTGGAATTCCTTGGTCTTTTTGCTGGTCTATCAAGCTCAAACGAGGTTATTGGTAATACGTTGCAGTTGATTTTAGAGACCTCGGTTATGGCTTGTGCGAATTCATACCAGCTTGTCCATTCAGAGTTTGTAATATGATAGACCCCAAAATCAGTTGAGAGTTTAGAGTTAAGAGTTAAGAGTTGTAGGATTGCGGATGCGAGGTCGTTTGCATAAGTTGGACTACAAATCTGGTCGCTTACCACTTTGATTTCGTGATTTTTTCTTGCATTCTCAAGGATAGCGGAGACGAAGTTTTTGCCTCCCTTTCCATAGAGCCCGGAAGTGCGTAATATCCAGTATTTATCAAGAAGCCCTTTTATCCAGAGTTCTCCTTCAAGTTTTGTTGCACCATAAATACTTATAGGATTTGGTGGGTCCCACTCAACATAAGGAGTGCATTTCTCTCCGTCAAAAATATAATCAGTAGATATATAAAGGATTGGGATTTCAAGTTTCTGGCACGCAAGAGCTACATTTTTAGTTCCCATAGAATTGACTTTCCAGGCACGGTCAGGGTTAAGTTCAGCTCCATCCACATCAGTATAAGCCGCAAGATGTAGAACTAAAGTTGGATTTAAGCCAATAATCTTTTCGGGAGCTTTGCTTTGAGTTATATCTAAATCAGGAAGGTCTGTAGGGATTATCTGACTTCTGACTTCTGACTTCTGACTTCTGAATTTATCTACGAGAGCTTTTCCCAGCATTCCTGAAGCTCCAGTAATCAGGATTCGCTCTTTTTTTGTCTGCGACATAGTTATTCACCTCAAGCAGTGTATCAACCGATACTCCTGCGTCTCCCCACCAGCCATCAAATATCTCGTATGATAGCTCTCCATTCTTTGCATACCAGTCATTGACATCACTTATTTCAAGTTCACCACGAGAAGAGGGCTTTAATTTATGGATTATTTCAAATACCTGTGGAGTGTACATATACACTCCGATTACTGCATAATTTGAAGGAGGGACTTTTGGCTTTTCAACCACTTCTTTAATTCTATCTCCCTCAATGACAGGAACTCCATAATCAGATGGATTTGACACCTCTTTCAAGAGAATCTTTGCTCCTTTCTCCTTTTCAAATTTGTGGACTGCAGGAGCTATAGACCCGTCAAGAACATTATCTCCAAGTATAACGACAAACTTATCGCTTCCCACAAATTCCGAGCAGAGTGAAATAGCGTGAGCAATACCACCCTCTTTTTCCTGATAAGTATAAGCCAGTGTTTTCAGTCCAAACTTTCTTCCGTCTCCAAGTAATCGCAAGAACTCGCCAGCAGAGTTGCCACCAGTTACAAGCATTACCTCGTTAATTCCTGCTTCTACAAGTGTATG
>JAGMCN010000086.1 GCA_023129235.1 Caldifarciminota bacterium
GTTATTTTTGTAAGTGGATAAAGTCTTGTTCCGAGTCCTCCACCAAGTATAATTCCTTTCATTTTTCTATAAAGTTACATTTGTGGCTTTCTTATACTAATGCCTTGTTTATAAAGAGTAACGAATCTCTCTTTTATCTGTTCAATTTCATATTTGGCAAAAAATCTCCTTACCAACTCTGTTTCTTCATCCGAAGTAATATTTCCTTCACGCAAGTAAATGATTCCATCTGTACCTTTGGTTGGGAATCGCAAAGAGTTTTTGAAATGATGGTCTCGCGTGATTAAAATAGCATTATGCTTTTTCATAATCTCATAAACCGATTCATCTGATAGAGACACTTTAGCCAATTCACATACAGCGATGACATTATGACCCTTGCGTCTTAGCTCCTCAACCACTGAAAAGCTAACATTTTCATCAATTACTACATTCACAGAGTTCCTACCTTTTCTGCGGTGGTATAAGAAGCGTAGTCCAGACAAGCTAATATATCTTCTTTACATAATCCTGGAAAGTTTTTGAGTATGGTTTCATAATCCTCTCCTGCCGCAAGATGAGAAAGAATAGTATGCACCGGAATGCGAGTCCCTTTAATACAGGGTTCTCCCCCACAAATTCTTGGGTCCACTGTAATTCGGCTGTTCATAACTTTCACCTCCTCTTTTGTTTTTTCTTCTACCGCACTTTAGTGCAGGGTTTAACCCTCAGCTAAAGCTGGGCAGAAACACCTGTTCCTTCACGACCGACACTTGTCCATTCACGACCGACAACTGTCCATTCACGACCGACAACTGTCCATTCCCGACCGACACCTGTCTATCTCCGACCGACACTTGTCCATTCCCGACCGACACTTGTCTATTCCCGACCGACACCTGTCCATTGCCGACTGATAGCTCTCTATTCTCAACCGACACTTGTCCATTCCCGACCAGAACCTTCTGACTCCCGACCAGAACCTTCTGGTTCTCGTGCAGGACATTCTGATTCCCGACAAATACCTCTTTGTTCCCGATAAGGAACTCTATATCTCTCACGCTGACCTCCATCAAACTATCCGACAATCCAACCATAAGACTATCCATCTATCTTTTTGCCTTAACCTTCGCAATATTCCCTTTCACTATCTCAATCTCCCTTCTCGCTCCTACCTCAGTAAATAACCGAAGTGCCTCTTCTAAATACTCCATTGCCTTCTCAATCTCTCCCCGTATCCGATAGGTATTCCCAATATTACCCAAATTCACTGCCTCATCCTTCTTATTCCCCATCTCCTTATCAATTGCAAGTGCCCTCTTGTGATATTCCATTGCCTTATCCAGCTCACCTTGTATCTGATAGATATTCCCAATATTACACAAATTTGCTGCCTCATCCTTCTTATTCCCAATCTCCCTATCAATCTCAAGTGCCTTCTCCTGATATTCCAGTGCCTTCTCAAGCTCTCCCTTTGTCTGATAGGTATTCCCAATATTACTCAAAGCCTTTGCTTCACTCTCTTGCCAGTTCATATCTCGGGATATTTTCAAGACCTCATTAAAATTATTCATTGCCTTATCAAATTCCCTTCGTTTCTTATAGATATTCCCAATATTACCCAAATCCGCTGCCTCACTCTCTTTATTCTCCATCTCCTTATCAATTGCCAGTGCCTTCTCGTGATATTCCATTGCCTTCTCAAGCTCCCCCCGTATCCCATAGATAACTCCAATATCCCCAAAATTCGCTGCCTCACCTTCCTTATCTTCAATCTCTCTTGCAAGTTCTAATGACTCTTTATAACTCCCAAGTGCCTGGTCAAACTCACTATGATAATAGAAACAATTTCCAATAAGACCAAGAAGTGCCACCTTCTGACTATCCTCTGCATCTGGTAATAGCTTGCGGAAAATATCAATTGCTTCATCCCATTTATACTTATCCATCTCTAAAATACCATCCTTAGCTTTGGGTAACTTTAGCACCCCATCAAGATAACCCCCTTGTTTTTTAAGCTCCTCCGTTATCTGCTCCAATTTCTCATCTTGATGCTCCGACCTCTCTTTATCTTCTTTTCTCTGCCGAGCTTGCTCCCTTTTATCTTTTTCTCTCCAACGCACGGCAATCCAAAGAATAACAAGTGTAATAAGTGCACCCCACAGTATTCCAATTACCGTAGGATTATTTAGAAAGTGATAGAGTAGATTCATTTCCTATGAATTGCATTTGCAAAATCTTTTGTTAGCTCAGGGTTCTTTTGCAAGACATTTCCGATTACAATGCAGGAGGCACCGGCTCTAACTTTTGCCTTTGCTTCCTCTGGGGTGCGGATTCCTCCACCAACTATGATTGGGATACTTATATAATCCTTAACTGCACTTATCATATCTTCTGGGACTGAATTTTGAGCCCCGCTTCCTGCTTCAAGATACACGAACTTCATTCCCATATATTCTGCGGCAAGTGCATGATATTTTGCAACATCCGATTTATTCCGTGGGATAGGCAAGGTGTGGCTGATGGACAAAACACTTGTCGTGGCGCCTGATTCTATGAGCAAATAACCCGTCGGAAGAACCTCAAGTCCGAATTGTTTGATAATTGGAGATGCCTTGATATGCTCTCCGATGAGATATTCCGGGTTTCTGCCGGAAAGCAAAGAGAGAAACAAAATAGCATCAGCATTACGGGAGATTTGCATAGAACTGCCTGGGAAAATGATAACAGGAACACTTGCCGAAGATTTAACAAGTTGAACGAAGCTATCGAAATCAGCAGTTCCTATAGTGCTTCCGCCAACAAGTATAACATCTGCTCCACCTGTGCATATACTTTTAATGCTGGGTTCAGAATCGTTAGCATCCGGGTCAATGAGAGCAAGGAAAGCCGCTCTTTTATCTTTAAAAATATTGATAAGATATGAATAAATCATCAAGAGTATCTCACTTTACTGGGAAAAGGAATGCAACAGCATCTTTCCATTCTCTCTTAAGTTCTCGCAAAATAGGTTCAATCATACTAACTTTTAACTCAAGTAACTCGCAGGACTTGTTGTTCAGAATAGGAATCTTACTGTTTACTTCTCCCAATTCCAGGGTATGACTAAAAACATCTGCAATATGCACAATGGAAACAGGAATTTGAAATTCATTAGCTTCTTCTGGAGAGTGATGAAACTCAACGGAATTGATTATCTGAGGAGATAAATTCCAGTGTTTGCCAAGCAGTTTTCCCACATAAGAATGTGTGTATCCAAGAATTTGTTCCTCTGCATCTTTTATGAGCAATCCGTTATCACTTGTCAAATTTATTATTTCCCTAAACTCTTTGGGCATAATTTGTAGTTCCACAATTTTGCCAATATCATGTAGTAATCCGATTACAAACATTTCCTCTGGCTGTTTATAGCGAATATATTGTGCTATTATTTTACTTCCAACTGCACAAGCTATGGAATGTTCCCATACGCTTCTCACGACAGCTTGGAAGTCTTTTTCGAAATCATGGAATAAATCAAACAAAGATGCAGACAAGACAAGATTTTTTGTGGCATTAAAACCAAGTATCGCAACGGCAAAAGTGATAGAAGTAATTTTTTCTGCAGAAGCACGATAGAAAGGAGAGCTTGCCATTCTTAATAATTTAGCTGTGAGGACTTGGTCTCGAGAAATGACACTGGCTAAAGTTGCCGCTGAGGTTCTTGGGTCATCTATGAGTTCTGCTATCTTAGTATAAACTTCGGGAAGTGTAGAGAGTTCACTCATTTTCTTGATTTTATTCCACAAAGTGTCCTTATCCATTTTGTTGTCTCCTGGCTTCCACAATTTCTTCTATTTTTATTCTTCGCATTGCTTTTTTTATTTCTGTTATTATCTCACTTTCTGGTTGGTTTGAAAACTTTTTATCAAGTTCTGCATCAAGAGCAGAAATCTCTTCTTTGCTTAATATCTGAGATAGTGTCTGCTCTTGGGATTGAGCGACATCAATTCCCTCTATATCAACTTCTTTTACCCCCCATGCTTCAAGGAGTAGCAAGTCTTTCTCTTTTAGCGATTTGCCTTCTTTTAATAGAAGCACTCCTGAATGGCTATATACTGGTTTTGCCAATACCATATCGGGGTTAACTGAATTTAGTTCTGTGATTCCCATTTTTCTTTAATGTCTCTCTGTAATTCGCAATTAAGTTCTACTTATAAGTTCTTCTATTCTCTCTACTAATCTTGGCAAACTAAAAGGTTTTGGGATATAACCATTCGCTCCTGCTTTTATGGCATTTTCTATGTCTTCTCTTTGTCCTTTTGCCGTTACCATCATAATAGGTATAGATGACAAATCGGAATCGGCTTTCAACTTCTTGCATACCTCTGTTCCCTCTATTCCGGGCATCATTACATCTAAAAGTATAATATCCGGCTTGCCGATTTTCAATTTATCGAATGCTTCTTCACCATTTTTGGCAACACTCACCAAATACCCGCTATGTATCAGATAAAACTTAACTGTCTCTATAAAATCTTCATCATCATCTACAAGTAAAACTTTCTTCATTTTATCTCCTGTTTGGGTTTTTGCTGCGGATTGCTTGTAAGCTCCTCTATCCTCTCTATTAATCTGGGCAAATTAAATGGCTTTGGAATATAACCATCAGCTCCTGTTTTCATAGAGTCTTCTATGTATTTCCTTTTTCTTTTTGCTGTTACCATTATAACAGGTATAGATGACAAATCAGAATCGGCTTTCAACTCCTTACACATCTCTATTCCATTTATATCAGGGAGCATTATATCTAAAAGTATAACATCCGGTATCTCACTTTTTAACTTATTGAACGCTTCCTTACTGCTGTTGGCAGTATTTACTAAATATCCTTTTTGTGTGAGGTAAAAATTAAGTGTTTCTGCAAAATCTTCGTCATCATCTACAAGCAAGATTTTTTTCATTATGACCTCTCTCTTTTTTTTGAAAACGGCAGCAAGATATGGAAAGTGCTACCTTTCCCATGCTCACTTTTTACTTCTATCTTACCTTTATGTGCTTCAACTAATTTCTTTGCAATTGTAAGTCCCAATCCTACTCCTTTTGAGCTACCTTTTATAGATACTTTACTTTGATAAAACTTATCAAATATCTTTTTCACATCCTCTGGGGCAATACCAGGTCCTGTATCTTTAACAGATACTTTTGCATACCCATTTTCCTTTTTTAATTGAATCGTAATAACTCCCTTATCTGTGAACTTTACAGCGTTACCTATTATGTTCATAAGTATCTGAACGACTCTTTGGTAGTCCCCATAAATCCTTGGAATTTCTGACTCTAAGTTTGTATTAATCTGTATCTTTTTTTCTTGCACTTTTGAGTCCAAGGTAGTCAAGACATCATTGATTGCTTCAACTACATCTACCAAAGCAAATTCCATTCTCATCTGGCCTGACTCAATTTTGGATAGGTCCAGCAAGTCTTCTACGAGATAATTTAGCATAGTTATCTTTTTATCTGCCAAATTGAGGAGATGTTGTTGGGCGTCTGTTACTTTCCCTGCCTGGCCCTCAATAATTATCTCTATCACATTTTTTACGGTGGCAAGAGGTGACCTAAGGTCATGTGACACCATAGAGATAAAATCAGCTTTTAGTTGGTCAATTTCCTTTTCCTTGGTTATATCTCTCAAGATAGTTACAATTCCCAATTTTTCTCCGTTTTCGTTTTTCACAAGGGTCTGAATGGCAGAAAGGAAATGAGGATGAGGTCTGCTTATCTCTATCTCTACTGGGGCATATTCCTTGAAACTTGCTCTTTTCTGGAAAATTGTGGAAACCTCCTGATTTGCAACATATTTTGCTAAATTGTCAACAGTTACTTTCTCTTTAGGGTTGAACCCAAGTGCTTGTTTTGCCATTGGATTCAATACTGCCAATTCCCCCTTTTTGTCTGTCATTATTACACCTTCACCCATATTCTCTACCATTCTCTCTATTTCGTGTATTTTATCAAACATACATATCTATTTAACGAAAGATATGAATAAGTCAAGGACAAAATGCCAAATATATGAAAGTGGTGATACTTGTGGTTTTCTTTTCAACGAATTATGCAATTGGGAAGGAATTGAGCAAGATTAATAAGCTCTGAATCGGTGTAGAGCTTTTGGGGCTTGAATTTTTCGTTCAATGTTTTCTCTGTTCGTGGTTTTTGAAGCACATAGCGACTCGCTCTCCTAACCCATTTCCCAACTTCTTTTGCATCTTCTTTTCCAAAGAATTCAGGAAACACAGTCGTTCTAAATTCATAGTCTATCTTTCCATCTGCGGCAGATTGCATTATAATACGCACACTCTCCTTGATTTTTGAAACATCAACTTTTACGCCAACTACTTCTTTGTAACGATGAGGAGTTGCCTTTATGTCCATCGCTATATAACCAACAAGCCCATTTTCTACGAGATGAGCCAACAGGGCTGGGTTTGTCCCATTTGTATCAAGTTTCACAAGGAAATCCATCTTTTTCACTCGTTCCATAAAATGAGGAAGTTCTTGTAAGATAGTAGGTTCTCCACCGGTAATTTCAAGTCCATCCAATAGTCCTTTCCTTCGGTGCATAAAGTTAATAATTTCTTCTTCTGGTATATCAGGGAGTTTATCATAACCTACAACAAGTTCTGGGTTATGGCAATAGTGGCATCTAAAATTACATCCTCCAGTAAATGCAATTGCACAGATTTTGCCGGGATAATCAATAAGTGATACTTTTTGAAATCCCTTAAACTTCATCGAGGATTGAAAGATTTAAGATTTTAAGATTGCAGATTTTTTCAATCTTTAATCTTCTAATCTTTGAATCTTTAATCAAATTTCATTTCCCAATTACCACTGTGGTCTTTTGGGAGATAAGCCCGTCTGAGTGCTGGTCTTCCGCCCCCATGAGAAATCCAGATTTAGTACCTTTCTCTCCAGAATCATAAGCCAATCCCCGGCAATGAATTAATAAACATCCACAGCAAAAAAGCACCGTTTTAATCATATTATCTCCTTTTTTTGCAATTGCTTATTATTTACTTCCCTTTGTTTTCCTCTTGTATGAGTCGTATGCAAACATTTTTATTGGGTCCAACCCAAGTCCTACAGTACAATAGCAAGATTTTCGTCCATCTGTTTTCGTTGATATACCTATTTTAAAGTCAAAAAAGACACAATAATCAAAGTCAAGAAAACCATAATAAACTTGTTTATATCGAAGTTCCTTTATTGGTGAAGGGAAGTAAAATCTCCATTGCAATAAATAATTGTCTATTCCAATTTGTTTGAGATTGTTATTAGAATAAGAAAACTTAAGGAAATTAGAACTATTTATCTTCCATATTCCGGAACCACCAAAAAGAGTTCCTTTGTCTTCAAAATCCTCCTTGTACAAAATAACCTCTTTTTCCTCCCGTGGAAACATTCTCACGTCTTCTTTAATAGAAAAATACCCAATTTCAGGAATCAGTTGAACTGGCCAATTAGAGGGAAGTATATGTATCCCTCCTTTAATCTCCAAACAATTTTCATGTGTCCCAATCACAGAGTCGGCAGATTGACTCACACTGTTTTCCAACCAGTTAATTTCGGTGTTTAATCTGAAAAAAGTGAGAGTTGCTCCTGCTCCAAATAACTTAGAACACCCCCTCAAATTGACAGGAGTAGGAGGATGATTGTCAGTCATTGTGAGGTTTTCGTAGCGTCCTAATCCCAAATTACACGAGAGAAAAATTCCAGATGGAACATTACTATCTCTGGCAAGTCCTTCTTTTGAAAACAACACATAACTTATTATCAAAACAAAAGCAATATAATATCTCATCTTGTTGCTCCCATTACACTCATTTTCCAATCACTGCTGTGGTCTTTTGGGAGATAAGCCCGTCTGAGTGCTGGTCTTTTGCTTCCAGATAGACTATATAAATTCCCATAGGCAAAACTTCTCCCTCATCATTTCGTCCGTCCCAGATATGACTCCAGGTTATTTCTCCCTTCTCCCAAAACCATCTTGATTGAGCTCCTGATGGAGAGCCATCTACGAGCTTGCGAACACATCTTCCACATCTATCGTAAAGATAAAGCTTCACACGAGCTTGGGCATAAGGCAAAGTGTAGGATATGAATGCGACCTCACTTTTTGGAGAAAAGACTTTTGGGCTCACAGAAAGTTTGACGCTCTTCGGGATATAATCTGCATAAATAGAATTTACCTTTCCCGGTGTGCCTCCAGAAGCTATAACACAGGAGCCCCAGTTTTTAGGGTCATTTGTATTAATATTTAGACTTATCCGCTCAAGTGAGATTCCTCTTGTAGAATTGCTTGCCCAACTTCCCTCGTATTTTAAAATGTCTTGAATTATACCATCCCCATCTCTCAATATTACTGTATCTCCATCATCTTTTAAGCTGGGGAATTTACTGCTTAGTGAGAAAACATCTGCTTGGAAGTTCCCATAAATAGATTGCAGGGCAGAGGAGGTAGATTCTGCAATAACTGCAAAGCATTCGGGAGCAAGCCATTTATCCTCTATTGTAATAGCATTTTTAGTCTGGGTGTCCTCAATAGTCCAGTCTTTAAGTGATATTGGGTTAGTAGAGTGATTTATGACTTCTATCCACTCTCCTGAGGTGCTTGGATGGAACATAATCTCGTTTATAAGCACATCGCCTGAACCGATTTGAAGGAATTTAGATGCGGTAGAACTAAATTCTTCAGTTTTTGCTTGGACCTCAACCTTGAACTTTCCTCTTGGCAAATCTCTCCAAACTATTTGCGGAGCTGTACAACTATGAGCCGGGACATTTTCTAATAAAAGCTTTTCTATCTCGGTGCCATTATAATTTACGAGCAATGAGCAATTATTTATTGCAGTTCCTGGATTGCAAAGTAGGACACGAATAATAACTGAATCAGATGGTTCCGGGTAATCTGGGGTAAATTCTATATTCTCAATACAAAAAGGGTCAACCCAGGTTGTTTCTCCCGGAGTAATTTCCCAAGATGGTGAGCTTCCAATGTATCCATTAACCAGATTGCCCACTGAATCTTGAAATTCTATTTTATCCACTGACCCCAGAGGGACTGCGATGTAAAATCTCCCTGGGATGTCGGGATTTCCTTCATCAATCCCATTATCTTCAGTTAAGTATGCACCGACTGTTGTGTCATAAATAGATGTTAGGACTACTATCTTCTCGGCAGGTGATGTAAAGTTAGGATCTAAATAAACTGTTCCTGCAAGCCACCCCACTTCTGAAGGCAGGGCAAGGATTTGAAATCCCTCACTTGAGCGAACAATAGATTCAAAAATATCCTCATTTCCTTTTTTTATCTTGAATTTTATATAATAATCATATCCTTCCTTTGCAGACTTGACAACTCTTAAAGGAATTAATTCTTGCCAATCCCCTGAGTCGTCAGGAATAAAATCAGTATAAGCATATCCACCTTTCCATTTATTGCCTGTCCATCTCTCTGAGATAACTGCTGGGCTTGGATGTCCACCATACACATAAATCGTGAATTTATAGGTGCTTTCAGGCTCAAGTCCAGAAACTGCTATTCTTGTGACAAAAGGAGTGCTATCAGAAGCCACTTTTGGCAAGATTGAAAACTCGCCACTGACTGTGAAGATAATAGATGTGAGCAAGAAGGGGATAACCACGAATTACTCTTTAAGTTTTTTTAAGTACTATAGTAGCGTTATGACCACCAAATCCAAATGAGTTTGAAATTGCCACTTTTATTTCCTGCTTTTTTGATTGATTCGGGGTATAATCAAGGTCGCATTCTGGGTCAGGATTCTCAAGATTTGTTGTCGGATGGATTATACCATCTCTAATAGAGAGGCAGGTAGCAACAAATTCAATTGCCCCTGCTGCACCTAATAGGTGTCCTGTCATTGATTTTGTAGAAGATATGGAGACACGCTTGGCATATTCTCCAAAAACAAGCTTTATTGCTTGAGTTTCTGCCTTGTCATTTAATGGAGTAGATGTCCCGTGAGCATTTATATAATCTACTTTTTCTGGGGTTATTCCTGCTGATTTGAGTGCAAGTTTCATCACTCTTGCAGATTCAGAAGCATTTGGGTCCGGAGCCGCAATATGGTAAGCATCGCAGGTCATCCCGCAACCTACAAGTTCACAATAGGGCTTTACTCCTCTCATTTTTGCATGATTCTCTTCCTCCAGAATAATTATTCCAGCTCCCTCTCCTACGATAAATCCATCTCTTTCACGGTCAAACGGTCTTGATGCATGTTCAGGATCTTCATTCCTCGTAGAGAGAGCACGCATATTTGCAAATCCTGCAATTGAAAGTGGAGTTATACCTGCTTCACAACCTCCAGTTATCATTATATCCGCATCACCATATTTTATAAATTTATATGCAGTGCCGATTGCGTGACCTCCTGAAGCACAAGCACTAACTACTCCAAAGTTCGGTCCTTTTGCTTTAGTTCTTATGGCAATTTCTCCTGATGCAGAATTTATTATCATCATTGGGATTAAAAAGGGAGAAACCCTTCGAGGAGATTTTTGAAGGACCTTAAATTCCCTTTCCCAAGTCTCCATTCCTCCTATGCCTGAACCTACGATAACGCCAATTCTTTCAGAATTTTCGTTTTCTATTTTAAGTTCCGCATCCTTGATAGCTTCATCAGTAGCTGCAAGTGCAAACTGAACAAAAAGGTCCTTTTTTCTGGCTTCTTTTGGAGGGAAGTATTTGGTTGGGTCAAAATTCTTAACCTCTGCCGCTATCTTTACAGAAAATTCAGAAGTATCAAACTTCGTAATATTAGAGACTCCCGAAATCCCAGAAAGTAGGGACTGCCAGAATTCCTTAACTGAATTCCCTGCTGGCGTAATTGCACCAAGCCCTGTAATAAAGACGCGTCGTTCCATAATATTCTCTTAAACCACAGATTACACAAATTTCACAAGCTTGTGAAATTCGGTGGTTTCATTTCTTATTTCTGGTTTAGTTTTTCCTCAATATACTTAATTGCAGTTCCAACTGTTATAAGTTTTTCTGCCTCCTCGTCCGAGATTTCCATCTCAAACTTTTCTTCAAGTGCCATCACAAGCTCAACAGTATCAAGTGAATCTGCTCCAAGGTCTTCTATGAAACGAGCATCATTGACAACTTGTCCTTCTTCTACTCCGAGTTTCTCAATGATTATTTTCTTTACATCATCGCTTGTTGCCATTCCATACCTCCTTTTCTAATTAGTTAGAGATATTATATAAATAATTGAACTTGTCAAGTTATTAAAAATTTTTCTGGAGTTCTATTTGAAAAAATTTAGGAAAAATAAAGCCATCCCCAAAGACTTGAACTTCTGAAAGGAATGTCCACGCACCCCCAGGGAATATAACAAGCTTTACCCATTGTCCAGTATATACTGAATCTATCCCTGTAAATGGAACTATGGCATCTATAGACTTATTTAACCTAAAGCCTTCAGCACTACCAATAAAAGAGTAATTTATATCATCCTCAGAAATAAGTACTTTCACTCCTGTTGGCAAGTAAATAGCTGAACTCGTATCCTGCAGAAAATAAGCCCTTATATCTCTTATTGTATCTACGCTACCAAGGTCTATTTTGACTATAACACTGTCTACATTTAGCCACCCAACATAGTCTCTCCAATCAAATGAGATAGTGGTATCAATAAGTTCATTGCCTTCATCTAAGTGATCAGGATATGCTGGAGTAATTAGCTCATATGTGCTATTATATGCAAGATTCCGTATATCCCAAAAGTGTTCTTTATAGTCATCGTATAGCTTTGGCGCCATTAATCTATGTTCCAGATTCTCCCATGACTTTATTGTCCTTACCGGACTCATATAATGATTAAATTCAAAGCACACTATCTTTTCTACATAGGGAGATTCAATCTCTATTTGACGAATAACCGTGTCAATGTCCTCTGCAATGAAAATCGTATCTTGCGGTATGATAGTGGTATCAAATGTCTCAAGGGTTGACCAGAAAGCCACTCCTGTATTCTGAAATGCTGTATCTATACGGCTAAAGTATGTAGGAATTTCATTGAGTTGGATACGATATACTCCTATTCCATCTTGAAACGCTACTGCATCTATACCCCACTCACTACATTTTGTAGCAAAAGTATCACACCACATCTCAAATGTGTTAAGATTCTCAGGCTCAAAGTATGGAGAAATCAAAACCGGCTTTGGACTGAGGAAATGACAGGTGTCAGCTATCATCTTCCAATAAGGACTCATCAGGTTAAGATGATATATTCGAAGGGAATCCTCTATCCAATTAGAGAACTCATAAGGAATATACCAACCTTGAAATGATGGATGAGAAGTATATCCGCTATCTACTAACTCATGGGCTATCGCAATGCATTTGTAAGTATAATCAGAATCTGCTTGTGGAAGCCAGTATGGGAATATGTTATACCACAAAAGTCCCAGATATACTTTAATGCCTTGCTCATCACATGCACTCAGTATTGTATCAATAAGGTCAAAAACGACCATTTTAGGAAACAATGTAGAAGGATAATAAGCTGAATCCCAAAACACATGCCAAGGGTCCGCCGTATCCCTTATCTCAAGCACTGTCCCTTGAATTATCAATTCATTCATCCCTATATCTTTCATATATGCAAGCTCCATATCCCATTCGCTCTTTTTCCATTGAATTGTCTCATTATCAAATTGCAAGAATGAGCCCTCTATAATTTTACAGTAACTTTTGCCAGATATAAAAGAAATAAATAAAAGTATCCATAGCATTAAATATTTCATTGCTTCCCCTTATCTCAAAGATATTACTTTCTTTACTCTCAAATTAGATACCTTATTACCTGTCTTGAGTTTACAGAAGTAAACCCCGGCTGGCACTTCTTTAGCATCCCAAGTAATTTGGTTATTCGGTAGATTGTTAAATGTTTTCACCACTCTACCAGCCAAATCGTGTATCTCTAAACCGATTTTTTGTCTTTCGCTAATCCCTAACCCCTGAACCCTAATCACTGTATTTGTGGTAAACGGATTCGGATAAACTTGTAACTTGTGACTTGTAACCCGTGACTTCTCACTCTCCTCTATTCCTGCTTTACCCACATAAATATCATCAACCCAAAGGTAAGAATAGTTGAAGCCACCAGTATGGCAAGTGGTGTAAAAGGAAGAGAATGCACAAAATCTTATACCACTCAAAGTATCATCTACCAGAGTAGTACATACTTCAGTCCAATTAGTCTGAACATTAGGTTCAATAGGTGCTTCCCAAATGACCTTCCATTCATTATTTATATAACCTTCCATCCTAGCATACACCTTATCAAACACTCCCCCAGACTTCAAACCTGGGAACCAGTTCCATTTCATATATGCTTTAATCTTGCAGTCCGTAATGCCATCAAAATTTTGTGTTATCATCGCTTTCGCCTCAGCCTCACCAGCTCCTCCCCCGCCCGGAGGATTTATCTCGCAGTCGGTTCTTAAATAACAGCAATTTGGAGATAACTTCCCTGAATCTGTTTTAACTTCTGCCTCTGCAGAGGCATAATATTTAGAAGCTGTATCTGTCTCTATCGTCCAGCCCGTATCCCATGGACTCATATCAAATCCAGAATTAAATACTGCATTATCTCCCCAAGCATATACTGGAATGCAAAGAATTATAAAACCTATTCCAACGGATTCTACGAACAATTTCTTCATCTTTCCTCCCTATTTTATACTCTCGTTAAAAAGCACAAAGGCAAGCATTCCTTCCCCTCCGTGCCTCAAAGCTCATCTTAATTATATAATAGTTCCAAAACAAATTTTGTCAAGTTTCTCTCTTTAAAAAATAAGAAGAACAGATTTTAGACTATGGACCAGAGACTTAAATGGTATGCCGCTTCCTTTCTCCTAATAAAACAATATCTCTTAATTCTTCAGGGTTTTGTGCACTTAACCAATCTTTATCAAAATTGGCTTCTCTGACAATTTGGGCAATTGCCCCAAGTGCACGAAGATGAAAATTGCGCTCATCACGGCTCCCAACAAGAACAAAAACTGTATGAATTGGAGGGAGTGATGGAGAAAAAATAATCCCATCTTTGCATCGTGCCAGAAGAACTTCAAATTTATTTTCTCCCTCAATAGTAATATGAGGAATTGCAAATCCCGGACCAATTACAGTTGATGACTCCTTCTCGCGTTCTAACAATTGGTTGAATAAAATATTTTCTTCCATTCCCAATCGCTTGGCAAGTGAATTTGAAGCTATTTTTAGAAACTTCTCAAGTGACAAAGATTCCTTTAGGTCAAGAACCTCACATTCTCGTATTATGTGGTCAAATCTATCTTCTACTACCTCATCTCGCTCTCTCAAGACCTCCCTTAATTCAGCTCCCAGAAGGCCACGCGTCAGGTCTTTAGAGGTTATACGCTTGATAACATATATAAGAGCAGATTCTCTACTTACTTTTGGACGTGAATAAAGCAAATACCATCCCAGTCCACCGACTACTAAAAAAAAGGTTGTAAAAAGAGCCGTAGTTCCCATCTGAACAAGAAGATACCCACATCCAAGAGTCCCAAGTATCTGCATCCAGGGGTATAAAGGACTTCGGAATTTTGGCTGGTAATTTCGTATTTTGCTCTCCCGCATACTAATCACCGAGAGATTTGAGAACATAAAGAGCAGAAGCTTCAACGATGAGGCAGCTTTAACCAATCTCTCCAAATCTAAAAAAAGGATAACGCAAATCATAAATCCACCTGTAAAGAGAATAGAATAATGTGGCGTGCCAAATCTTGGAACTACTTTACCGAAAAATGCAGGCAAAAGACTATCTCTACCCATTGCCATTGGGGTGCGTGAAGCTGCCATAATCCCAGCATTTGCAGTTGAAATGAATGCAAGAAGTGCCGCTATAGCCATCACTATAAATCCAAAATTTCCCATACTTACCCTGGCGCCAATTGAAATTGGGGTGTGAGATTGTGCCAATTTTGAGGAGTTAAGTATACCTGTGGTTACAAAAATAACCAGAACATAAATAATAGTTATAATAACAAGAGAGAGAATCATTCCCAAGGGGATATTTCGTCCTGGGTTTTTTACCTCCTCTGCAACAGACGCTATTTTTGTCAACCCACCGTAGGAGATAAAAACAAACCCTGCTGTTGCAAAAACAGGTCCCATACCAGAAGGAATAAATGGAGTATATCTTTGGACCTGGATGGATGGCAGGGAACGGAAAACATAAAATATCAATAATCCAATCAATACCAGAACCAGAAATACCTGGGTTCTTCCAGCTTGTTTAACACCAATTAAATTGAGAGCTACAAAAAAGATGCACAAACCAGCAGATATAAGTTTAATTTGCGTATATGTAATATTTGGATTGATTAACTCTATAAATATACCTATTCCAACAAGAGCAAATGCACTTTTAAATGCTAAAGAGAACCATGCTGAAATCCCTCCCAGAGTTCCAATCCCAGGCCCAAAACTTCTATCAATAAAAAAATAATCCCCTCCTGCTTTCGGCATAGCTGTTGTAAGTTCAGCTTTGCTCAGTACTGCAGGAATAACGAGAATGCCTGCCAGTATATACGAAATTATTACTGCCGGTCCTGCTTTTGCAAATGCTAACCCGGGCAAAATAAACAATCCTGAGCTAATCATAGCCCCTGAAGCTATGCAAAATATATCTATGAGACCAAGTTCTTTTTTTAATTTCATGCTTATTGCTCGTTAACTTGCCACAAAAACACTAATGCACTAAGTTCCACTAAATTCTTTTTGTGTACTTTAGTGGTTTGGTGATTTTGTGGCATTTTATTTAAGTAGGGGTTAAAGTTCGCCGACAAATATAACCACAAGATTATGAGAACACGAATACCACGAATCTTCCGAATGTCCACGAATAAAAAGAGTAACCAAAGTTTTATTCGTGTAATTTGAGATATTTGTGCAATTCGTGTTAAAAATCTGTGTTTAAAAGATCTGCGTCCTATATTTTGACAACTCTTTGCTTGCGAAAGTAAATAGGAGAGAGAAAAACAATTTGCGATTTACGATTTACGATTATTGTCTTATTGCTCGCTTTTCAGTTCTTCTGGCAGAGCTTCATCCCAGGGAAGCATTATGCTTTTCCCTTCCCATTTCTCATCAAGTCCCGTGATGATAGGACGAACACTTACTCCGCCTAATTCTGTTTCCGACAAATATTTCAAGAAATATCCCTCTTCTCCTTGATATCTACTTGGAATTTCAACTTGTGCCTCTATACGGGGGAAAATATACTTCACAAAAAATGAAGAAAAATATCCTCCTTCCATAGATGAACTGAACATATCTTTCTTCCATGTAAGGCGATACATCCCTCCAGAAAGGGGCTTTCGCTCCCATGTCTCATACCTTCGGTTTGTTGGAGGTCTAAAATGCGGAAAAAGGCATAAAGAGTCCAATTGTGCATTATCCATTCGTACTCGCTCTCTCTTGTCTCGGCTCCTCTTTTCTTCATCGCCCGATAGCGTGCTCTCTATTATTAAATCTTCCGGCAAAACCTCACCCCACAGAACCTCAAAGGGTCCACTCTGCCATCTTATCTTGTCCTCTATAGAGGGTATTTTCTCTCCTCGCTTCTTTGTCACTAACTTAGAAGATACCAAAATATTATCTACACTTATCTTGACCTCATAAATAATATTGTAAAAGATAGTATCACCTGTTGAAAAAAGCTCGGTTACAGAATTTGGGGGCTTAGCATAAACTTTTACTTTCGGGAAAATCTGGTCCATAAAAATAGGAAGGAAATACCCAAACTCTAAACCTCCTTGTCTCTGAATCTCTATTCTTCCCATTTCTCCGGAAGGCGAAAATACCTCTTTGTCTCCCACAAGCACGCAAAACTCACTGCCAGGCACTTCGGGTTCAAGAACCATTATGTTCTCTGCCTTATACTCTTTTGGCTTACTTGTAAATTGAATAGACCCAATACATAATTGTTTTGCATGCCAAAAGTCTCTTACCGTCTCACCCAATGCAATCCCATAAGTTGCAGTTATACAAAGAACTATAAAAATATATTTTTTCATCTCTCCTCCTATTAATTTTATTTTTATGATAGTATAATACTGTCAGATAAATGTCAAGAGAAAAAATTCTTGGAGTTGGGAAAAACTGAACTTGACAGAAGTATTTTGTCTTGATATAATGAGTTATATGAGGATTATTGAAAGAATAAAGGAGATGGCAGACATTTCTCGGAAAGTTAAAAACAAAG
>JAGMCN010000087.1 GCA_023129235.1 Caldifarciminota bacterium
ACAATTTATGGTGATGAAATACAGAAGCTTAAGAAATTGATAGAAAAAAACGATTTTAAATCAGGTAAAGGAGTTTTGACAGATAAAGAGCCAATTTCAGAATATATAAGCTTCATTAAGAAAAAGGTAGAAATATCTCATTCTAAACGGGTAGTAATTGACCCCGGGAATGGCACCTGTGGACCCATTGCATCTCAGGTTTTCAGGGAATTGGGTTCAGAAGTAGAATGTATCCATTGTGAGCCGGATGGCAATTTCCCGGCGCACCTTCCTGACCCTACAATTCCAGAGTATATGGAAGATTTGATAAAAAAAGTGCAGGAGGTCGGAGCAGATTTCGGTGTAGGATATGACGGTGATGGAGACAGGATTGGGGTTGTAGATGAACTTGGTAATATAATCTGGGGGGATAAATTGCTGGGCATTTTTGCAAAATATGTATTAAAAAAGCACCCGGGAGCTCCAATATTGTTTGAAGTGAAATGCTCTCAAGGGCTCGTAGAATATATAGAGTCTTTGGGAGGCAAGCCACTAATGTGGAAAACAGGCCACTCGCTTATAAAGGCAAAGATGAGAGAAGTAAGTTCTCCATTGGCTGGCGAGATGTCTGGTCATATGTTTTTTGCCGATAATTATTATGGATATGATGATGCGATATTTGCGTCAATAAGGATGCTTGAAATCTTATCCAGAAAGGAAGAACCTCTTTCAAAACTTATATCAGAAATTCCGTCTTATTATTCAACCCCAGAAATTCGTGTTGATTGCTCTGATGAGGTAAAATTTGGTATAGTTGAGAAAATAAAAGAGTATTTTAAATCCAAGTATGCTGTGATAGATATAGATGGAGTGAGAGTTCAATTTTCAGATGGTTGGGGTCTTGTCCGTGCATCAAATACTCAACCTGTTCTTGTTTTAAGGTTTGAGGGACGCACCCAAGCCAGACTTGAGGAAATAAGAAAGGAAGTGATGAATAAATTATCTGAATATTCTAAAAATTTCAAGGAAAGTTCTTGACAAACTTATATTAGTAATTTATTAGATAAGAGATGCAGTTATTAAATATATTTTTATTATTATTTTTCAAGATTGGAGCACTTGATTCCTTAGTAGTTCCTGATTCTGAGATGTCCAGAGATGATGTCTTTGATTCACTCGCAGTTTATTTTGCAGCACCCGTAGTTAAGACACTTGATTCTCTTGTAGTCTCCGATTTCAAATCGCGTGGAGTAAGTGCTGATGAAGCTCGCTTAGTAACCAATACCATTAAAACTGAATTAGGAAAGCACTTTTCTATAGTTTCCCTCAAAGACTTGGAGATATTGACCAAGAGAAATTTTGACGAAGCTATAGAAATTTGCAAAACACATAATATCCCCATAGTTGTTGGTGGAGAGGTAAAGAAAGTTGCGGATAAATATAGAATACAGGTAATTTATTTAGATTTGGCAAAAGATAAAGGAGATACAATTGTGGCAATTACTACATCTCCTTTAGCAACCACTTCTCTTATTGCAAATTCCTTTATTAAGCTTACGGTTGGAGAAGAGGAGAAAGATTTTGGAAGTATAAGATTTGAGACTCATCCCAAGGGGGCAGATATTCTCCTGGATGGGGAACTTATTGGGACTACTCCTGAGAAGATTGACCTTGTTCCATTTGGGCAACATTCGGTTCTCTTTTCAAAAAAAGGTTATGCAACCGCTGTAAAGCCTATTGTAGTATACCCCGGAAGGAGCTTGAATATTTCCTTGCCACTGGTTCCAACTACTGGGACTCTTATTTCTCCGGATGACAAAGTTCCTGTGTATTGGATAGATGAAATTGTAGTAAGAGGCAAAAAAATCAGGGAAGAGCTTTTTGCCGTACCCAGAGGAGTGGATATTATAACCTCAAAAGATATAGAATATTCAGGAGCGAGGGATGTTCCAGAACTTCTCTCTCGGGTTGCCGGAGTTTCAGTGAGAGATAAAACTGGGAGTGGAGTAACTACCTCTCTATCAATAAGAGGGATGGACCCTTCAAAATATACTGTTGTTACTCTTGATGGGGTAGTTATAAATCGCATAGATGGAGAGGTTAATTGGAATTCTATTCCGATGGAGATGGTGAAACGGATAGAAGTAGTAAAAGGAACTGCATCTTCTTCTTATGGAGGAGGAGCTGTAGGTGGTATTATAAATATTATAACGAAAGAAAGGGAGAAAAATAAAATATCTCTCTCTTCTGCAAATGCCAGAGATGGTGGATGGGCAGTTACGCTTTCAGCTTTTGAAAACTGGGCTCTTTGGGTAAATACTAATGGAAGGAAAGGACGCGGATGGAGAAAATTTGATGAGGAAAAATATGAAGAGTATGATATTAGAAGCTTTTACGGCAAGTTTACTTTTCCCATAGACAGAGATAATACAGTTGCGTTTTCTCTGGATGCTATAGGGAAGAAAAATCTGTTCCCAGGAGGACTTACAGAGAGTGAATTAGAAGATAAGGGACCTACTTACTTTGGACAGGATAGAGAAGATAAGTCGTGGGAAAATGTAAGACTTACTTCACATTATGAGATGAAAACTTCGGATTCCAAGTTTTTATTTAAATTCTATACTATGCCTCAAGGGTATGAAGCAACTGGAATTAAGAAATGGTCATTTAATGGAATAGAGATTGGTACAAGTACCGAGTATGAATGTAAAAACTTCACTTTTTTAATGGATGGAAGTTTTAGTAATTTGAGCAGAGAGGTTTATTATCCTGCTTCTACACGGGAGTCTTATGATAACTCTCAAAGCACCACGGTTAAAACCCTTTTAGAATGGAAAGAAAGACTATCTAATATTATTATATTGACACCGGGTATAAAGTTTGAATGGATTAAATACAGACTTAAGGACTACTTAAGTACTCCTGCAGGAATAGAAAATATTTATACATACGCTATTTCTCCAAAATTTGGATTAATGTGGTCATCTGTGCCTCTTGATATCTTTACTTCTATGGAAAGAACTATTCGGCTTCCAAAGCCCTATGAAAAAGTTAAGAACATAGGACTTAAACCGGAGGTAATAACTGCCTTTGAAGTCGGGACGAGGGTAAGATATTATCGGTTCATTGGGTCATTATCTCTATTCTATATGAATTTCCAAGACCAGATTCTGCTGGAAGGAGCAGAATTTATGAATTTTCCAGAAGATGCATTTCATCGAGGGGTAGAAGGAGGATTGAATTGTAGAATAAACAAGAATCTTTCTCTCTTTTCAACACATACATTGTTGGAAGCGATGTTAGAAGAACGTAATTTATGGATTCCTAATGTTCCGAGAGCAGAGCATTCTTTTGGGATAAGACTTACCTATATGCCGATTTATTCGCTCACGGCAAGTTATAATTGGCATGATAAAAGTTATATAGATATTGCGAATAAGTTTCCTCAGACAGATGCTTATGGGACACTTGATTTTACACTTAAAGTGAAACCTCATTCCTCGTGTTCATTTACACTTGGGATTACTAATTTCACAGGGGAAGAAGGGAAAAAGATTTTCGGATATGAAGCACCTGTTGAATTAAAGATGGATGAGGGATTGTATTATCCTATAGCACCGAGAGGATTTAGAGTAGCAGGAAGCTTTGAATTTTAAGAGATGATATTTTTGGACGCAGATAAACGCAAATTCACACAGTAGGGGTTCAAAATTTTGAACCCCTACGAAATCAATGATTAAACTTTTACTTTTCGTATTATTGCTTGGGAAATCACCGAAGATAAAAATAGGTATTAATTTTCCTCTTACAGGACCGGTTGCGGCTTATGGCAAGCATTGTCTTGAAGGAATAGAACTTGGAGTGCTGGGACATCCTGAGATAGAGCTTATAATAAAAGATAATGAAGGAAAGGCAGAAAATATAGTTGTAATCTTGAGGAAACTTGCAGAAGAAGGAGCAGTAGGAGTAATTGGACCTTTAATCAGTTCTAATGCAATTGTCGCCGGATTAGAAGCATCTGAATTGGGGATTCCAGTGTTATTGCCGGGAGCCACAAATACAGCAGTAACAAAGGTATCTCGTTTTTTATTTAGAGGGTGTTACACTGATGAACAGCAGGGGAAAGCACTCGCAAATTTTTCATATTCTACTCTTGGGAAGAGAGAGGTCAATGTGATAGCAGATACAACTAATATATATTCAGGGTCGCTTGCCCTTTACTTTAAGCGTGAGTTTGAAAATTCAGGTGGGGCTGTGCAATTCATCGAATGGGATGGGGAAGCGGACCTTTCCGAAACCCTGCAAGAATTGATGAATAGCACAATATTTCTCCCATTGTACTATGAAAATGTAGTGCCTGTCGTAAAGAATGCAAGGGCTCAAAATCTAAATATTACATTTCTTGGTGCTGATGGATGGGATGCTCCTGAACTCTTCCAAACTTTGGAAGAAGATAGTGGAGAGTTATATTTCTCAACTCATTATTGTAAAACCGAAGAAGGCATACAGGAATTCACAGAACTATATAAAGAGAAATATGGTGAAGACCCAAATGCTTTCGCAGCTCTCGGATTCGATGCAATAAGTCTCTTTTTATTAGCTATCCAAGAAGCAGAAGGCATAAGACCAGGAGATATACAAAGCTCCATAGAGAATATTACTACTTTTGAGGGTGTAACAGGATTTTTTAAGTATGACCATTCAAGAGACCCAATGAAGGATATATTTATTCTTCAACTGCATAAAGGGAAACTTTCTCTGATAGAAAAACTTTAACATCCTTCCAGAAATTCCAGTGCATTATATATAAGTTACACATACAGAGTCCCTGAAGTCGTTCACAGACCTCTGGGAATCATTCACACATCCGTGTAAATCATTCATACATTTGTGTGAGTCTTTTACACACTCGTGTAAATCGTTCACACATCTGTGTAAGTTATTCACACATTCGTGTGAGTCGTTCCCGGACATCCGTGAGTCGTTGCAGGAACTCCTTTGGGTCAATGGGTTTTGGGTTAATCTCTTGGAACTACTGAGATGGAAAGGGCTCCGGAGATATGGGAGAGAGAACTCATTCTTATTCCTATATCTATATTTATTGGTTTTATCCCTACACCTATGCCACAGCCGAACCAGACTCTTGAATCAACAAAAGTCATTCCTCCTCTAAATACTACAATATGAGAGGGATATTTAATTTCAGGAGGTGAAAAATCAATATGAGTTAGGGAAGGAAATTCGATGCCTATAGAGAAAAGTTGAGGATAACCAACTTCTGAAGTAATCAATAGAAGTTTTCTTTTGAATGCACCACCTAACCTGAAAATAGGGTCAAGATGAGTTACGAAAGGACCTTCTGTCGTGCTTTCGTTCCATGGCAAATCCCAGTCAAAATGCTCGAAGTCAATAGAATCAAGCGTGAAGTCTGCGTTGATTTTAGTAGCATTTTTATGCCAGGTCATAGCGGAGAAAAGATTTATAACGGAAACTGAGAAGTTGTAACTTTCGGTGAGATGAATCAGACCAAAATCTGCGGCGATACCATAACCTCCTTGAGCCAATCTACTCGCTAAACTACCTTGCCCATAAATCTCCGTTTTCTCGGTAGAATAAAAAGTAGTAGTCAAGGAACCACGAGAATCATAGACATCAAGATATGAGATTCCGTGCAAGTATTTGATAGTGCCGCCAATAGCGAAGCTTCCACTACGTTCTAACTTTCTTGCGAATGAGAGAGCTACGGCGAGGCCTGTTTCACTTTTTCCTTCTATATCCTCAAGAGAGTATGTTCTGTCAATCTCATTTCCCCAGAAGTAAAGGTCAGTTACATCTTTAGGGAGGTTGAATTTATTATTTGAGTACGCATAAGTTGCGACAGCAAAGTTCTTGAAAGAGAAAGAGAAAGCTTGAGCAGACCCCATAACATTTAATTTTTCACCATTGGCAAACATTTCTTTGTCATTATCGTTGAAATGCTCTTTGTTATAGAGTTTCATATACTCGCTGGTGGTAAGATTTGAGTTGTATTCCACTCCCAGAGTAGCTATATTAAAAGAGAAATTAGGGGATATAGCGATATTAGCTGGATTCCAAAAAACGGCATCGAATCCAGTTGCTATTGCAGAATAACTTCTCCCGAGTCCTTCAGCTCTGCCGCTAAAATAGGCAGAAGCATTCACAGAAAACAGAAGACAGAAGACAGAAAACAGAAGACAGAAAACTCCTGACATCTGACATCTAACATCTGACCTTTGGTTTCCTGACATTTAGTCTCCGACTTTTGTTTTAACACGTAATAGAGCTTTTACAATAAGTCTGTCTCTCGTGAAGATGCGAATGTGAGCGGGGAAGAATCTGACTTTAAGTTTAGCCCATAATTCATCGTGTTTAAGAAGCTCTTCTATTGATACATCAGTTAAAGTATCAGAAATTCCTTTTTTGAAGTCAATTACGAAAATAGGGGGCCCAAGGTTGGTAGAGTCTGGGGTAAGAAAGATAGAGATGTCACCACTTAAAGGAGTGGAATTTTGAATATAAGTAAGGAGTTTCGTTTCTAATATAGTAACTTGAGTTATTTTTTCTGGGACTTCAAATAAGATAAAAGTGTCTGGTTCTATTAAGAGGGTATCGTTCAAGTGGAAATCGATAGGAACCATAAGTCCGATTTCACCATAGACTCTATTAGAAGATTCGACCTTGACAGGACCCGTGAGTGAGACTTGACCAGTAACATTAATAGAATCAGGAAAGAAATTCACGAAGTTAGTAATAGTATCGCCGCCAATTTCCCTATAATTCTCATTATGATTTAATTGTTCACTAATATGAAGAGCTCTTGAATCAGCACCTTTAAATCCTGTCATTACAAGGTCAACATTGGGAGAAGCATCTACTTCATTCTGAATGTCGAAGTAAAGCCAGACTGAGTCAAAAATAATTCCTGAGAGGTCAAGACCTGCATAATCGATGGATTGTCCTACTTCTGGGATATCTGAGGTAATGACGGTATCAAGAAAGCCATCGAATTCTGAAATAGCGAAATTACTGATTTTAAGCTCAATGAAGAATGTATCCGATTGGTCTATTGTATCTACAACGGTGCCTCCATTAGTAGAAAGTATAGTATTAAATTTAATAGAATCAGGGTCAAGTGGTTTAATGGTGTCACTTTGAATGAGAAGGAAAGTATCAGTAGAACCTTCTAATATTTGGCAAGAGAAGGGAAGGAAGGAGCATTCATCAGAAGTAATAAGCCAATCGAATTCAGAGCGGACTGGATTCTGGATACTAAGATTGAATATTCCTGAATCCACTACAGCACGATTAATTCTATGAGGAGAAATAGCAAAAGGTAGGGAAATGTCAGTAGTACAGGCAGGGAATTTGCCAATCATACTTCTGAGTCTGTCTAAAGTAAGCTTAACATCAATAGTTATATTATCTAAAGTGTCTATAGGGACAGAATATTTTTTGCGAGTCCATCCATCAACTATAAGACTGCAGGAGTTTGAGAGATTATGGCTTGCAAGGTCACAAGTTCTTTCTCGCGATTGATTAGGCGGGATATATGGGAAATTTATCTCAAGAGTATCAATAGCGATAATGGTAAGGCGAAGAGAATCAATCTCTATAGGGAGCTTGTTGAATATTATGATTCTGAGTTCTCCAGAGTCAACAAGAACAGTTTGAAAATCTTCAATAAAAGTCAAAGTATCAAAAAGGCTAAACGAGGTATCGGGTATAGAATCTACGATTTCACCATGATGAGAGGCAAGCCAGGGCAAGAGCCTTCCAAGTATGAAAAAGACCGTATCTCTGTAGACTTTATTGATAGGAATATCCTTAAGAGTAAGGACAGTGTCTTCTACAAGAGAATCAAGTTTAAGAACATCACTGATGTAGATGGTATCAATTTCGTAGCCCTCACGGAAGAGAGAAAGTGAATCAGGAGAAAGGGTATCCTCAATAATATCTTTCACTAGGACATTTCTTGAGGCAAGAGGAAGGTTGAGAGTAGTGTCATGGGAAGGAGGGATAGGAGCATCTATACAACCGAGGAGAAAAAGTAAGAAAACTAAGTAGTATTTCTTCATTTTTTAATTCAGTAGCTTTAGAGTTAAAAACCTCTATAATTTATATACTTTGAGTTTTAACCTGTCAACTGATTTTTGAAATATTAAATTTATTACCTCAATATAAGAGCTTTCTTTACACTCTTAAACTTTTTTGTCTCAAATCTAAGGAAATAAACTCCGCTTGGGGCAGGGCTTCCAAAATTATCTGCACCATTCCAACTCAGAGTATAATAACCAGCAGGCAAATGTTTATCCATTAGAGTTCTAACAAGAATTCCTGAAATATCATACACTTTTAATGATACAGGGGCCTGTGTTGGTAGAGCAAATTTAATAAAAACTTTGCCATATCCGGGGTTAGGAAAAACAGTTAGACCTTCAAATTCGCAAGGAATAAGTTTTTTCTCTTGTATACCCTGTCCCAGTATAGTTAAAGGGAAGTCACGGGATTCTGTAGCAATCGAGTTCCAGTTAGAATCCGAAAGAGAAGTGTTAGTAAAGCTAAGGTGAGTAAGGCAAGAATCTACATCAGGATGAACTTTAAATATCAGTTTATAGGGAACTATTGCATTAGGGTTCTGGATAACCCATCCAGAGTCGGTTCCAGCCATAATTTTCTTCATTCGTGAGTACTGGATCACTCCATCATTTGTCATATCAGACAAGGATTCATATAGTTCTTCATAAGATATATTATCCTCATAGTCAATTAGGGATAAGACGGTGGTATCATATGCAAGGAAATTGCCAACAGCATAAGAAAGAAAAGGATATTCTGCGTCGGTAAGCGAAACTACAATCTCAAGAGTAAGAGTAGAATCTGCATAATACCCTGATTGTCCGGAATCTGGCCAGGTTCTAATGTAAAATGTGGCTAATGAGAGTTGAGAGTTTAAGAGTTGAAGAGTTGAAGAGTTTAAAGGTTCAAGAGTTTGAGTTCTTTTTTGATGTTCTGGCAAACAATCTTCTCTTGCCCAATTTTGTGCAAGGATACTATAATCCGAGATAAAAACTACACCATCGTCATCTATATCTCCTATGGAATCATTGGTTGACCAGTTTTTAGCAAGCTTGCAATAGTCTGAGATAAATACTACGCCATCTTGGTCAAGATCACCTCCTCTTAAGGAATATAATCCATCTGATTCAAACCACATAGGGTCAGCTCCCTCAGCCACTCCAGCAACCGTAAAATCAATATCAGCAAGTTTGCCTATCTCAAAATGGCAGGGGGATGCAGTAATAACTGCAAGGTGATTAAGTTTTTTCACAACTAAATAATAGTATCCCGATGCGAGATCTTCGCACTTATATTTTTGTTTGCGTCCTGTGGAATCAAGTAACATATTGGGGAAAAAGTGAATCGTATTTTGCGGTTCCAGATTATCTCTCAACTCTACTCTTGCGCCGGTAACTGAAGTCGTGTGGTTTGAGGAGTTATAATAACCTTGCATAATAGCTCTGAGTGAAAGCCTTATTTCTATAGCTATATTAAATTGAAAGAGATGAGTTTGATACCCACTATGATTATCTATTCCATCCACTGCTTCTACTCTCCAATAGTAAAGGCCTTCTTCTAATCCTCCGTAAACTGTGTAAGTTGTATCTGTAAGGTCGGAAACCGACAGTCCGGGTTGAGTGAATGTGCTGTCAATAGAGCACTGCAAAGTATATTTAACTACTGAGGAAACCGAATCTATTGCCTTTCCCCAGATAAAAGTGGGTATAGAAAAGTCTAAAACTGATGAGTCGGAAGGAGAAATAAGGACTGGTATGCTTGGAGGTTTGGTATCTATAGTGAACATAAAAGGATGTGTCTGATAACCACTACAATTATTTGCAAGGTCACAAGCTTTTACTCTAAAAAAATAAGTTTCATCAGAAAGAGGAATTCCCGAAGAAAAGCTTGTTCCCGTTAGATTGCTTGTATCTACAACCAGGATTGTGAACGCTGAATCAAGAGCACATTGAAATGTATACCTCACTGGTGCGCTAAATTTTGTTACAGCACTCCACTTAAATGTAGGCATTGAATCAGGGGTACAGGACAAATTCTCAGGGGAAAGGAGCACAGGAATCCCAGGAACTCTTGCATCAATTTCAAATCTAAAAGGGTGTAACTGGAATGAACTATAGTTCCCGGCATAATCTTTTGCCCTGACTTTCCAGAAAATTATAGTGTCAGCAATAGGAGAAATAACTGTATAAAAAGTATCATTTCTGTTTACTTCCAGTATAACGTGTATAAAATCAGAGTCAATTGCAGCAATTACAGTATAAACTACAGACTCGGTAGATGAACTCCAGATAAGAGTTGGAGTGTTATCGTTAATCTGTGTGCTGTCTCCCGGTAAAATGAGCGAGGGAGTACCGGGCTTGGTTGTGTCTGTCGTGAATGTAAGATACCCTTGAAACCCACTGCAATTTCCTGCGAGGTCGCATGCCTCCACTCTGAAGTAATGAGTAGTATCAGAGAGCGAATCCACCGGAGTGAAGCTTGTCCCAGATAAATTAGATGTGTCTATTACTATATTTGCAAAATCTGAGTCCAACGCACATTGAAGTCTATAAGAAATAGGTGCTCCCTTTCCTTTTGTTACTCCACCCCAAATAAATGTGGGAGTTAAATCATTTATATAGTTCCTTGGATAAGAAAGTTGAGGAACAGAAGGTTTCTTAGAATCAATTAAAAACCTAAAAGGATGTAATTGATACCCACTACTCTCCGCACTAAAATTGATAGCTTCTACTCTCCAATAAAATGCAGTGTCTGCCAGAGGAGCCGGAGTTGTATGAAAGGTATCACTTAAACCAGAAACCTCCATTACTCCAGACCCAAAACTTGAATCTGCCGTATACTGCAAAGTATAGGTAACTGGCATGCCAACTGTACTCCAAATAAGTGTAGGAGTGTTATCAGCAATCCAACTGGAGTCCCCCGGAGAAATGAGTGTAGGCACAAGAGGCGGGAGCATACTTCCCATCATAGGCATTGCAGGGATTGTTCCTACAATAGAAACTAAAAATAAATATCTTTTTATCATTCTCCTTCCACGAACTACTTGCACCAGTCGTAGACTCTGCGAGAGGTGAAGTTTTCTCCAAAATACATTACCGCATCAGGACTATTTTTTTGGTATTTCTGAACTCCTTTGTTTCAAATCTTGCGAAGTAAATTCCGGAACGAACTTTTTCCTCTTGGCTATCTTTACCATTCCAGCTCACTGAATACCGCGCTGGCTCTTGAAATTTATCTACTAATGTCTTGACCAATTTGCCTGCTATATCATAAATCTTGAGACTCGTGTTAGCAGATTTCCGAACAACATATTTCATCATTACTGTTCCGGTAGCTGGGTTTGGAAAACTTGGCGAGAGTATAAACATCTCTTCGAGTATCTCTTCATCCTGTTCTTTTGTTCCATACTCAATAATATAAAAGCTCGTATCCATACCAGCAGTAGAAATAGAAATCCTACTAGAATCAGAAATAGTGGTGTTGCTGAAAACTATCTGAGTCGTATCTTCCAGAACTTCTTCCTTTATTATAAATATAAGTCTATATATTACTTTACCCAGAGAATCAATCACTACCCAACCTGTGTCGCTTCCTCCCATTATTTTCTTCATTCGTGAGTATTGAATTTCCCCATCACCTGTCATATCTGTAAAGTTCTCATAAAGCTCTGCTTCAGTTATGGAATCTTCATAATCTACTAACGAAAAAACAGTAGTATCGTAACTCAAGAAATTTCCTATTCCATAGGAATAAAATGGATAATCAGCACCAGATACGGAAACCACTACATCCACTCGCAAAGTATCTCCACTACCATATTCAAAATCAGTAGAATCTGGAGAAGGTCTCAGATAAAATACTCCTTGAGGTTCCATCTTTCCCACTGTGTTTCCTGCCAAAATGCAGGTTCCCAAACTAAAGGTCAAAAAAATGGCAAGTTTCCTCATTATTCCTCCTTGATATTATACTAATGTATTGAAAATTCTTATTTGTCAAGTAAAATGTTTGAGTCAGGGAATACAAGATATATTCAGTGAGGATAGTTCATTCGTCAGCTGACGGATTGTTTCTACTTTTTTGAGCAATTAGGAATATGGTTTCGGGCAATAAGTCTTCGGAGAGCATTTTTTTGAATTCTGGTTGTAGTTTAGGTTTTATATTTTCTATCATAGGGAGAGTAGAAGAGAGAATAATTTTTATCCTGTAGTTATAATTTAATTCCTCCATTTTGTGTTTATAGTAGTCAAGTCGCATTCTATTTGGTTTTCCGCTATGCCCTGTCATAAGTTTCCAAATCTTTTCAGGAATAGTGAGAAAGGTAAGTGGGTGCAAACCTACGCTGGTAAATATTCCGTGGTCCCTCAAGTCAATATTATGAATCATATATCCGCCCGGACGCAAGAGCTTATCCATAGAATTAAAGGCAGCATCCAGGTCAGGGATATGTTCTAATACAGCCCTTGATATAATCATATCAAAAGATGCAGATGGAAAGATTTCAAGTGCCTGTTCAATTCCTCTGTCATAAATGTATTCAAATTTATTGCCAGTAAACTCAAATTTGTGGTTGTTAAGCTTAATAATACTATCAAAGCTTCTTTTTCCTCCCTGTAACAACTCATCTCGCATTGCCTTGTATATTTGATATTGTTGAGCTATATCACGATTAGAGTAAAACTTATCCAAGCAGGTTACTTTATTTGCACCTGCGATGAGAAACTTAAGAGCTACGCCGAAATTATCACCGGGTCCAAGTTCAAGAACTTTTTTACCTTTGATATCTTTGACAGAGATGTCGGCAAATGAGAGATAGTCTTGGAATACCTGATTTATGTATTTCAAACTATCTGAGACGGAACTAAATCTGGAGTGAGTTGACCCGGTTGTAGTTTTGAAATAGCCGAGCTTGCAGAGTGTTTTTGTCTTATAATTACCAAGGATGTGGTATATTATTTTTGCCCATATTAAAAAATGCTTGCTAAATCCAGAAACTTTCATTATAATTACTATAAGGCAGAAAGTTTTAATTGTAAAGAAAAAATGGATTCTGATATTGTCATAAGAAACGCTTCATCAGAAGATGAAGAAAATATAAAATATATACTTGAGCATTCAAGAGATGCAACAATCTTTCATACTCCAGAATGGAATAAGTTGGTATCAGAGGAATTTGGTGTTCCCAATAAGACAATAATTGCGAAGGCAGATTCTACTCCCGTAGGTATTTATACATTTTTTGTAGATTCCAAAGGTTTATTTAAGCGTATAAAATCTACTTTAAGAGAGGCAGACAGCATTTATGGAGGACCTATAACTACAGATAATTTGAAGAACAAGAAAGAGGTGATTAAAAAATTAGTTATGCAGGTGAAAGATAGATATGTTGAGTATTATCGGATGTATCCTCCGCCAGATTATGATATAGAATTACTTAAAGATTTAGGTTATAACTGTAGAAAGTTATTTACATCTATCACAAAACTTGAGGGAAGCGAAGAGGAGCTATGGAGCAAAATTGATAGTAAAAGGCGGAATCTTGTGCGGAAGGCACAGGCGAATAAAATTAAAATCATCCCTGCCGATTTGTCTTTCATTGATATATACTATGAGATGTTATCTGAACTTTTCAAAAAAGTAGGAAAGACTCCTTTCCCAAAATCCTATTACAGTTCAATACTTCAGGAGTTCAGTCAAAGAGGATGGGTTAAGTTTCTTGTTGCTTTGCATCAGGGAAAACCGATAGCAGGGGCTATATTCCTTTGCTTCAAAGATACTGTGTATTATTGGAGTGGTGCCTCGTTCATGGAATATAGAAACTTGGCACCAAATGACCTTATACAGTGGGAAATAATAAAATGGGCACGAGCCAACCAGTATAAATATTATGACCTCGTGATGATTGAGCGGGAACGCTTGCCGGGAATAGCTCATTTTAAGTTGGGTTTTGGAGGAGAACTTGTGCCAATATATGAAGCCATAAAACGCACACCATTAGGAAATTTGACAAGATGTATAAAAGCACTGTCAAATCCAAGAAAGACAATTCGGAGGGTGAAGAAGTTTTAGCCTAATATGAAAGTTCTGGTATTGAGCAATATGTATCCGAAGGGAGATTCATATTTCGGGAGCTTTGTTAAAGACCAAATGATAGCCCTGCAAAGAAGCGGGATTGAGATTATAAAAGTAGTAAAGACCAGCGAAAACCGAATTAGTTATCTCTTATTCTTTTTGCGAAGCATCTATTATCTCCTATCCAAAGATTACGAGCTCGTGCACGCTCACTATGGATTCCATTCTGCACTCCCATCGCTGATATTTAAGCGAGCACCACTGGTAGTAACTTATCATCGTGGGGATGCATTAGAAGAGCCACTGCGTAATCCAATATACCATTGGCTTCAATGTCTTACAGTAAAGAGAGCAGATTACATCATTGCTGTATCGCAGGAGATTAAGGATGTGCTTGTATCCAAACTTGGTGCAGATGAAAGCAAAATCTCTGTGATAAGTTGCGGAGTGGATACTGATGTTTTCAAGCCATATAAGGAGACAGAAGGAAAAGGTTTAAAGGTTCAAGGGTTTAAAGGTTCAAGGAGGAAGGAATTGGGACTCCCGGAAGATAAGCCGATAATCTTGTTTCCCGGTCTACTTTCTTATAGAAAAGGGATTGATATAGTATATCAATGTGCTTCTCTTTTGCCGGATGTTATATTCGTGTTAATGGGAGCCCCGAATCCCGAACCCCGAATCCCGAACCCCGACAACTGTATTTTAGTGGGACCCAGACCCCATTCCGAAATCCCCAGATGGCTGAATGCGGCTGATATATTCTTTCTGCCATCAAGAAGCGAAGGAACGCCAGTCTCACTTTTGGAAGCCCTCGCTTGTGGAGTTCCTGCGATTACTTCAGCGGTGGGTGGGATTCCAGATGTGATAAGAAATGGGAAAAACGGCTGGATGATAGAACTTGACAATATAGATTTAATCGTGAGCAAAATAACAGAGCTGATTGAAAGCCGAGAAAAGAGAGAATTTATGGGAAAAAAGGCAAGAGAATCCATAAAAAGATTTGACCAACGGAAAATTACCGATAGAATCAAGAAAGTGTATTTATTAACCACGAAGAGCAGGAATTAAGAAGTCAGCAAGAGTGAAAAATAAACAGCATAATTTACTTATCCATTGTTTAGAATTTTGTGAGAACATATTATGGAAGATTTGTGGCCAACACAGACATTTTGTGATAGATACGAATTTGTAGGTAACTTTTCCAAAGGTAAAGAAGTTGCTAATGATCTTAATATAGTTTTTCAATATTCTAAAATTAAAGATGTAGAAATTATTGGTAAAGTAACTGGCACAACAGATGCTTTTAGGCAACTTATCCGAGTTATAAATCAGCCGGGTAATTATTTGAAGTTATTTTCCAGAAATGAATCTATTCAAATTTCCAGTGAAAAAGTATACTTAAGAGGTAGAATAGGGGAGTGTAGTTCCTACGGATATATTTATCATGAGGCTGATATAGGATTAGAAGATGTAACCATTACTAAATATTATGAGTCTGTTGAAAATTCTGGACGTTATATTACCTTTTTCTTGGCTGGTCCTCGAGTGGCATGGTCGGTTTATATAGGAGTAGAAGAATCTTCTACAGGCGAAATAAAGAATAAAATTAAGAATTCTAAGATTGAGTTAAACGAGGACTTTCCGTTTGAAATTGAAGTTTTTCCTTATGATTTTTATGACGAAACACCGGCACCTGAGAATTATAAATTGAAAACCAATGTTCTTGCTCTACATTTTAAAACTGAGAAATCGGTAGAGCAACTTTCTAATGAAGATTTTGTTGCTGAAGCTGAGAAAGTAGCAGATGATCTCACTCTGTTAGTTTCTTTCTTGTCTAAACAATGGGTTACATGGTATCGCTATGAATTATATACAAATGATAGTATAAAAACTTATGTAAAAAGAACCAACAGAAAATGTTCAACAAAAGAACTTCATTGGGATGATATTTTGGTGGAACGAGAAAAATCAAGAGAGTTTCTGAAAGATGGGTTTAGTAATCTTCGCAAATTACGTTCAGATAAATTCGATCTTTTTATGCCAATTATTTATTTCATGATTGCTAACGAGATTAAATATGTTGTCGAACAATTTACAATGCTTTTTCTATCACTTGAGAAAATAAAAGATATGTTTGCATTAAAAGAGGAAAATTCGTTAAAAAACCTCCCTGACTTTAAAGAGCTCAAAGAGTCAATATCTGACATTATTGACGACAAAGTTGGGGATCCCAAAGTTCGTGAAAAAATACAAAAAAAGATTCCTGAATTGAATCGTCCTCCACTAAAGTTTATTTTAGACTCACTATTTTCCAAATATGATGTGGACTGGAAAGATATTTATCCATCAGGAACACCTGACTATACTTTCATCAAAACCCGTAATTACCTTTTTCATTCATCAAAAAAGATAGATGGTGACCCACTGATTAAAGAAACGTACAGATTGCAAGTCATTGTGGAGCGGCTTTTATTAAGTATACTGGACTGGAAAGACTTTTCATGCTCACTTCCTGATTACATAAAGAGATTGGTAACTACTTGACATTTAATTATATGAGCAATATAGCAAGAAAAAGGAGATAAAAATGGAGAATTGGCTTTATTGTGGGGATAATATTGAGGTTCTGGAAAAGGAAATTGAGAAGGAGAGCGTAGATTTAATCTATATTGACCCTCCTTTCTTTTCTAATAGGCATTATGAGGTAATCTGGCACGATGAGGCAGAAATTAGAAGCTTTGAGGACCATTGGAAAGGCGGGATAGAACACTTCATTGCCTGGATGAGACCAAGAATTGAAGCAATGTTCAAAGTTTTAAAGCCCACTGGCTCTTTTTATCTGCACTGCGATTGGCACGCTAATGCCCATCTAAGAATTATGCTGGATGAGATATTTGGAGCGAATAATTTCAGAAATGAAATTATCTGGCATTACGATATAGGAACAGCACCTAAGAAAGATTTGAAAAGAAAACACGATACAATTTTCAGATATTCAAAATCAAATAATTATGTTTATAATGAGCAACGCATTTCACCCCTTAATCCAGCAAGATATAATAAAAAAGAGCCTAATGGTAGGAAATATTTTATTCGAGGAGATTCAGGAAAAAAGTGCTATCTTGATGAAGGTGTATCTCCAGATGATGTGTGGACATTTGTTCGAGAAAAAAGTTTAAGAACTCTAAATTCAATGGCTAAAGAGCGTCTTGGTTATCCTACACAGAAGCCGGAAGCGTTATTAGAGAGAATTATTAAGGCATCGTCAAATGAAGGGGATGTAGTTTTGGATACTTTTTGTGGATGCGGGACTGCGATGGTGGTGGCACATCAGCTAAAAAGGAAATGGCTCGGCATAGATATTTCTCCGACAGCTATAGAATTGGTAGAGAAAAGATTAAGGAAATCAGGTGCTGTGAAAGATGAGCATTATAAAACAACTGGATTACCCACTACTGAGAATGATTCAAGGAAGTTAAAACCGTTTGAGTTTCAGAATTGGGTCGTAGCTAAAATGGGAGCAAGTGTTAGCAGGAAAAAATCAGGAGATAAGGGAATAGATGGGCATCTTACTGATACCCCGTGGCACGAGAGAGCAGGCATTCAGGTCAAGCAATCTGATAAAGTGGGTGTGGGGGTAGTATATAATTTTGAGACAGCATTAAGAAAAAGAAAATACAGGCAGGGCTATATAGTGGGTTTTAGCTTTACGAGGGGTGCGCATGAGGAAGTGGCAGAGTTAAAAAATGAAGGGGAATTAGAGATAAAGCTTATAACTGTGCAGGAGTTGTTAGAGAAAAGGAAGACATTGCTTAAATGAGTTCTATGAATGATTTAGGGAGGTCTGCGAAAGAATCAGGGATGTCTCCCAATGTTTCCGAGTGGACTCCCAATCTTTCGGAGTGCTCTCCCAATGCTTCGGAGTGGACTCCTGAAGTCTTGGAGTTGACTCCCGAAGTCTTGGAGTTGACTCCCAGAGACTCGGAGCAGACTCCCAATGTTTCGGAGTCATCTCCCAAAGAGTCGGAGTGCTATCTAAAGATTTGTGATACGAGTCTGAAGTAACTGGAAAGGATAGGGAATGGGAAATTATATACCGAGGTCAAGTGGCAGATTTAACACATGGCAAAAGAGTTATGTCGCTTATATTGTTGCTAATGCATCGGCTCTGGGCATTGCTCCGTCTGATGTTGCCAAATTGCAGTCTGCTCAAGTGGATTGGAGCAATAAATTCAGGGCTAATATGGAAGCTCAAAATGCAGCTCACGGGACAATCGAAAGCAGGGACAAGTCGCTGGATGCATTCGTAATAATAGTCAGGCAGATGACCAGAGGGGTTCAAGCAAGAGCCGAAACCACAGATGGGCAAAGGGAAGGATTGGGCATCACCGTTCCAGATAGAATCAAGACACCCCTTTCCGAGCAGATTGTCCAGAATGAGACACCGCCAGTGATAGAAGCAGTTTGCACATCGCCAAGGCAGGTTAGGATTGACTGGCGTCCGAGTCAGTCAGGCACGGATAGCGAGGCAAAACCAAAAGGGATTGATGGGGTTGCGATTTGGTATGCAGAAGGTGGGATTCCGACTGATATTGCGGAGTGGCGGTTCCTTGCACTTGATACTAATTCGCCGTATATTCATAGTGTGGGGAATGATAAGACTGTGACATTGGCTTATAAGGCACAGTGGTTTGATAAGAGGAAGCGGATGGGCGCATTTGGCAACCCGGTGACCGTTGCAGTAACAGGATAAATACTTTCACCGCAAAGGCGCAGAGGTCGCAAAGTTTTTTATTTTTTCTCTGCGTTCTTTGCGTCTCTGCGGTTGGTTTTTCTTAAGGAGGCCTCGGCAACTTAAATGATGTTAATAGGTAAAATCATTAGAAGGGTATGGAGTTTCGCTATGCCCAATTGGAAGCGATGCCTGATGTTGCGATTGGGAGGAGTGAAGATAGGCAAAGGCGCAGGGATTGCGTGGGGCACAAGAATCGGAGATAAAGTTGTTATCGGAAAGTCCGTCAGAGTAGAGAAGGGCTGTATTATTGGGAATAGTGTTGAGATTGGTGATTACACTCAAATCGGGAAAGGGACATCAGTGGGTCCTAATGTTGTGCTTGGCAAGAATGTTCGTGTCGGCAGGAATACCTGTGTTGCTAACTGTGTGGTTGGCGATTATTCGTTTATAGAATCAGGAGTCTTTTTCACTGGATTCCAAGAAGGAAAGATAAAGATAGGAGAAAATAGTTATATTGGACTTTACTCAGTGCTGGATTGGTCGGGTGGTATAGAGATTGGGAGCTATGTGCATATTGCAGGACCTTCGGTTGGGGTCTGGACTCACACATCAGTATTTCAAGCCCTCTCAGGCGATAAGCTTTCAGACCATAGCAAGAAGCGAGTGGCGGGGATTAAAATAGAGGACTGCGTGTATATCGGAGGGAATTCTACGATATATCCGGGAGTGAGGATAAAAAGTCATTCTGTGGTCTTGCCTAATACCGCAGTTAATAAAGATGTCCCAGAATATCTTATGGTAGGAGGTTGCCCTGCTTCACCCAAGCGGAAGATTGAGATTACAGATAAAGAGATTAAGTTTCTCTGAATATATCAAGCGATTTTATTGTATCGTAACTTATTCCCCGCCTTGCCAAAAACCCAAAAAGGCGACGCTTAATTACTTCCTGAGATAAATGCTTATGTGAATTGAGCCACCGTTCTGCAATATTTTGAGCAAGCTCAAGTTCGCTAAATTCGCTTAGCACTTTATCTATTATTTCTTTAGAAACTCCTTTTCTTAAGAGTTCGTTCCGAAGTTTAAAGGGACCGTATGATTTTCCTCGTTCTCTCACCCATATCCTCGCAAATTCAAAATCATTTATGAGTCCCAGAGATTCAAGATTGGCTAATACTTCATTTATATGCTTGGGTTCAGCTCCTTTTTGTTTAAGTCTATCCATAAGTTCTTTTTTAGACCTTGCCCGATATGAGAGAAGGTTTAAAGCCTGCTCTTTTACTTTTTGTTTTTCTTCGGCATAGGTGATTTTCTTAAGTAAGGTCGCATCAATTTCCATTTCCTCCTTGAGCTTGAATGAAAGTAGTATTTCTTCATTCACACCCAGAGCAAATTCTCCATCTATATATATTGAGTATCTGTTTTGTTTGCGTTTTTGGGACTCAATTTTTGTGACTTTCATCAACTGGATTAAATCTTTGGGAGAATTAGTTTAAGTATTCCGTTTTTTAGGTTGGCTTTGGCATTTGAGGAGTCTATTTGAGAGGGAAGTTTAAATTTTCTTGAGAATGGACCGTAATTCATTTCATTCAGATAATAAATCCCTTCAGGTTTTTTATGAAAGCCACTGATTTCTATGTGGTCAGTCGCTACTTTGAGAGTTATGTCTTTGCGTTTAATTCCCGGGAGCTCAATTGATATATCAATTTGTTTCTCATGTTCTGTGAGTTCTACGAATGGGAATTTAGGAATCCCAATGCTTACCTGAACTCTGTGGATCTCCCATTCATGTCTCAAGAAGTTATGTAAGCTTCGGTGAACTGGTGCAGGGACTTCATACAAGGATTGACATAGCGAGATTGTTGTTTTTAATGTATTTACAAAAGTTCTGCATCGTGGACATACAGCCAGATGTTTCTCTAATTCAAGATGTTCTTTGGGCTGAAGTGTTCCATCAATATAATCCGAGATTTGCAACAGGAGTTCTTTACATTCCATTTTACTTTCTTGCTTTCTCCCTTAATAGTGGGAGTTT
>JAGMCN010000088.1 GCA_023129235.1 Caldifarciminota bacterium
CAGATTTACAGTCTGCCCCCTTTGGCCGCTTGGGTATCTCCCCAATCTAAAGATTTTACGAAAGCTGGCGGAGGGAATTGAACCCCCGACCTGAGATTTACAAAACCCCTGCTCTGCCTCTGAGCTACGCCAGCAATTAATTCTAATTATATGAACTTTTTTGGTTTGTCAAGAGACTTTTTTAGAAGTAATTTCAAAAACTACAGCTTCACTACCTACAAAAAGAATTGACAAAACTAAATTTTGCTATATTCATAGAGAAGACTGGAGGTAATATGAGAGTTTCTAATTTAAGAAAGGAGATTAAGGAAGTAGATGGATTTATTGTTACCAATCTTCCTAATATATACTATCTTGTTGGATTCACTGGGTCAAGTGGAGTTCTTGTTATTACCCAAAAGGATGCTGTTTTCTTCACTGATTTTAGATACAAAGAGCAATGTGCAAGAGAAATTAAAGATGCAGATGTAGTTATAATCAAAAAATCCTTGATTAGGGATGTTTTGCGGCACTCTGTTGTTAAGTCTTTAAAGAAGATTGGATTTGAAGAGAGTATAAAATACTCAAGCTACTCTACATTGAAAAAAGGGCTTAAGGGGAAGAAATTTTTACCTCTTAAAAATGAGGTTGGAAAACTTAGGAAGATAAAAGAACCAGGTGAAATAAAAACTATCAAAGAAGCGGCAAAGCTCTCTCTCTCTTCGTTTGAAGATATTAAATCTCTTGTAAAGCCGGGAGTTCGGGAGGAAGATATAGCAGTTGAACTTGAATATCGTATGAAAAAAAATGGTGCACAGGGCACTTCATTTGAGACAATTGTTGCGAGTGGTCCAAATGCTGCACTCCCACACGCGAGAGCAGGAAACAGGAAATTAAAAGATGGTGATACTGTTGTTCTGGATTTCGGCGTAATGTATAATCATTATGCGTCAGACACAACTCGCACTATAATACTTGGCAAAAATTCCAAAGCTCACAAAGTATATAAAGTTGTTGAAGAAGCTCAACTTGCTGCTATCCGAAAGATAAAGCACGGAGTTCCCTTAAAAGAACTTGACCGCATCGCACGAGATATAATATCTGACGCAGGTTATGGCGAGTATTTTGGACATAGCCTTGGACACGGAGTAGGGCTTGAGGTTCATGAAGGTCCGAGTGTTTCGGGAAAAAGTGAAGATACTGTGGAAACTGGAATGGTTTTTACTGTGGAACCCGGAATATATCTTCCAAATTCTTGTGGAGTGAGGATAGAAGATATGGTGGTAGTGAAAGATAAAGGCATTGAGATAATAACAAAAATATAAGTGCCTGAATTCGTTATTCGTTAAACGGAAATCGTTAAACGGAGATGAGGATATTCATAGCCATAAAAGTTCCTGATTCAATAAAAGAGGAAATCTCCAAGCTTCAAAAAGGGCTGGATATCCAGTTCGCAGAATTCTGTGGAAATGTTCGGTGGGTAGCACCTCAAAACATTCATCTTACCTTGAAATTTCTTGGTGAAGTGCCTGAAGAGCAAATTGAAACAATAATTGAGGCAATAGAATCTTCTCTTGGGAAAACAGAGCCATTTGATATTTCTTTTGAAGAGGTAGGCGGATTCCCAAATCTTAAGCGTCCAAGAGTTTTATGGGTAGGAGCAAAACAAGGAAAAGCCCAACTTATTGAACTTATGCAGAAGTTGAACGAGAAGCTTTCTGCGATTGGATTTGAGACTGAAGCTCGTGAGTCTGTGCCGCATCTTACAATTGGCAGGATTAAGAAAGTTAAGAACTTAGAGTTTAAAGTTAAAAGTTTCAAGGCAACACCCTTTCCGGTAGAGCGAATTTATTTAATAAAAAGTAAGCTTACTCCTCAAGGTCCAATATATACGGATATTAAGGAATTTAGATTATGAGATAACCACAGAAATACCGGAATGAAGAAAACTAATATTATAATACTATTCCTTATTCCTATTCCATTATTCGGGTATTGGGGGAGCTATTATAATATAGCAAATTTCAGGAGCCCGTCGCTCAGGCTTGCAGCAATGGGTAATTTTGGAGTTATAATAGAAAGTGAACTTTGTGAACTCAATTTTTATGACTTTGGGCAAAATGTAGCAGGTCTCGTAGAGAATGACGGGACTCGCACATTAGTAAGAAGCGTGGGTATCTATAATAAGGACAAATATAAACCAAGCTGGAATGATTCTTATGAAGAAGAATGGTTTACCAGTAAAAAAGGAATAGTTGAAGCTACTTGGCAAGTTTCTAATATGGCATTTAGTTTGAAACCATTGTATTGTCAAACTCCTTATTACTGGTATTTGGAGTCTATGAAAGAGCAAGGATTATCTTTTTCGTATGCTTACAAATTTCCTTGGTTTATTATTGGTGGAGAGATAGGAGGCAAAAGAAACTATAAGAAAGAAGAGGAAGATACTATTACTTATTACGAAAAAGAATGGGATACGAAAGAGGCTAAAGTAAGTGCAATTTCTCTTTCTTTAAGATTAGTTGGAGGAAGTCTTTGCACAGGCGTGAGTTTTGAGTGTCGAGATAATAACTATGAGAAATCCGAATATGGATATATGAGAGAAATAAAAGAAAAAGAAGTTAGTATTCAGGCAATATATCTCTGGGAAGCCAAACTTAAGATTGGTTTACGCTCAGAAGTTTTAGAAAAACAGGATGTAAGAAAATACTCAAATGATTCTCAAAAAGATACAACAGAGATGTTGAAGGCAACAAAGATGAAGGGAATTTACACAATAGGAAGTGGAGAACATAAAATCAATGTGGGGTTTGAAATGGAATTTGCCACACCAATTATCTGGGAGTATTTTGGATATCCTTGGTGGACATATAATGGAAAGAAATTTGGATATGGAAGTGGGCTCCTTTACTCACATTCCAAAAGAGGATGTCTTGGAATAGAGTTCTTGATGAGTAAAAATAAATTAGAACCCTATGAGAATGAGTCCTCCACAGATAGATGGCGTAGCATACGGGTTGGTGGAGAGCTTAATATAATAAAATGCTTTTACTTGCGAGGCGGATATTGTGCAGAATCAAGATATTATGAAAATGATTGGTCTGGTTATTGGGAACGAAGTGAAGTGTACTGCGCAGGATTAGGAGTAAAGTTATTACGTCTCAAGCTGGATTTAGCTTATAATTTTGAAGAAGAAATTTTCTCGGATGGGGGAAGCTATATAAATAGTCATACAGTTGGCATTGCCGTGACTTTTTATCCATGAAAAGAGCAACTATTATATTTTTGGGACTTATTCCATTCTCTTTATATGCACTTTGGGGGAACGAGAGTGTGGAATTTAGAAGTAAATCGCTCCGAACAGCAGGTATGGGGTTTTTCTTACTCGTAATGGACGACCAGTTATACGAACTGAATTTCTATGATTTTGGAGCTAATGTTGCAGGACTTGTTGAAGATGATAGTGGAACCACATTTATTCGAACTACAGGTATAGAGCATAAGAATGTTGGGATAACAAAATCGTGGTCAAGAGACGAAGGATGGAATGTGAAAGAAAAGTGGGCTACAGGAAGAAAGGTAGATTTGGAAGGAGTTTACAGAACTCCTGTCTATGCTATAAAAATTAAGACTACTCCAGTTCTAAATGCACCTTTGTTTTGGGGCACAGATATGAGTGCAAGAGAAATTCTTATGAAATCAAAGACCCGAGATTTTGCATTTACCTATGCTCAAAGCCCAACCACTAACTTCACTTGGGGTGGAGAAATAAGATTTAGTGATAGATATGAGAAAAACGAATATAAAGATGTTGATACAACTACTTATTATACTAAAGACAAAGACACCGGGGCAATTAAAATAGGAGCAATACTTCCTGAATTTACTGAAAACGTATCTGTAGGATTTAACTTTGAAGGCAGAAAACTCGGAATGGGAGAAACCGATTACACTGGAGGAGGCGTAGGGTTTGGCACTCAAGTCTTTTATACACCTAAAACTCACATAAAATTAGGATTGCGAGCTAATCTACAAGTAATAGATGAAAAAATGGGAGAATATTTTCCTGAAACTTCCGGAACCTTGAAAGACATTGCCTTAAAAGGTCTTTATACACTTAAGAGAGAAGGCAACCGAATAAATCTTGGTTTGTGGCTTGGATATGCAAGTCCTATTTATGAAGAAATCTTTGGATTTTCGTTCATCAATGAGGAAAGGCATCTTGATTATGGATTAGGTATTTCTTATTTTAATAGAGATAGAGCAGCAATAGGGATAGAGTTACATCAGAAGAAAACGGAGAATACCGAGGAGTCCAAGTATTATTATCATTACGAAGAAATTTGTATCGGGGGCGAACTTCATATAGATGGTCCTTTATTTGTCCGTGCCGGATATTCTCTCACAAAATGGGATGGAGAACTCTATTGTTTTGGGCTTACATTCTTAGCAAATCGGATAAGGTGTGATGCGGCTTATAATTTTGAACAAATATCTCCTTGGTTAGAAGAAAAAAACCACACTTTTGGGATTAGCTTAACATTTTATCCTTAATATTAACACTGTATGCATTAAGGAATTTAGATTATGAACAAGAAATTAGGAGATTGTTACCCTGTGTGGATAGAGCTTGTGGTTATTTCTCTTGTTTTCTGGAGCTTTTGCTTGGTTATTACAGCTTATCCTGACCTACCTGATAAGATTCCAACCCACTTTAATGCTCGCGGTGAACCGGATGGCTGGAGCTCAAAAACCTGGATAAACTTGCTCATCTTGCCCATTGGTCAAATAGGGCTTTATGTCCTTATGACAATAGGAGCCTGGATTATTACAAGAAGCAAAAATCCCATTAGGTTTATTAATCTTCCAGTTAGTACCAATCGCCTTCAAATTTTAAATGGCCCAGAAACCGAAGAAATAAGAAAAGTAACGAGAAGAGGACTTCTTGCTATAAAGATTATTGTTTTAGGAATGTTCACCTACATAGAACATTTTACTATCAAAGTGGCATTAGGCGTAGAAAAGGGACTAAGTTATTGGATTTGGCTTTATATTGTTTTTATTTTTGCAGTTACGGGTTGGATGACCTTAAATATTTATCGTACCATCTGGAAGGCAGAGAATAAAATCTCTTGATATTTCTTGCATTTGAGTGTAGAAAGTCAAAGGGAGGAAAAATGAGGAATTTCATAAAAATATGGGTTATTCTAATTGTTGGAAGTATAGGGTATGGAGCAGATTCTCATAATGTAGAATTTGTAGGGAACTGGCCTTTTGGTGCAGTATATACAGTTGTATATGATTCTGCAAAAGCACTCATATTTTGTAGTTCAAGAGGTGGAGTATATGTCCTTGATGCTTCCTCATTACCAAATCCACTTAAGCTATCCGAAAAAATCCATACAGAAAATTGGGTGAATGACTTATTTTACGATAGCTCTACAGGAAAACTTTACATTGCAGCAGACACGGATGGGATTAAGATATGGGATATAGAAAACCCATCAAATCCTGTAGAGTTAGGTGATTATGACACCCCGGGATATGCTTATGGAGTATCAGCAAAAGACACTTTTGCCTATGTAGCAGACTATAATATGGGATTAAGAGTAATCAATGTCTCAACTCCCTCAGTCCCTAAGGAGGTAGGCTATTGCGAAACGCCTGGCTATGCTTTAAGAGTGACAATTCGGGGCACTCTTGCTTATGTAGCAGACTATGATGGAGGGATGCGGATAATAAATATCTCTGACCCTATACACCCACAGGAAGTAGGACATTATGATACACCCGGCAAAGCTTATGAGGTAGCAGTAAAAGACTCTTTTGCTTATGTAGCGGACTATGATTCAGGGGTAAGGATAATAAATATTTCTGACTCCATACACCCACAGGAAATAACGCATTACAGCACGTCTGATGTTGCTTATGGTATAACAGTTAGAGACTCGTATGCATATATTTCCTGTGGACAAGCCGGAGTGGGGATAATTGATATTTCTACACCTTCAAACCCTGCGGAGAAATGCTATTTTAATACTCCTGGCATTACTTGCCAGACAAAACTTTGTGGTTATTACCTTTATGTTGCAGATTACACTAAAGGGTTGGGAATACTCAATGTCTTAAACCCCTCATTACCTCAAGCAGTAGGTTATTATGCTACACCTACATATGCTTGGGGAGTAGCAGTGAGAGATTCTTATGCCTATGTCGCAGATGATGCAAGTGGGCTAAAAGTAATTGACTGCTCTAATCTGTCTGCACCCAAAGAAATAGGAGAATATAATACTCCGGGCTCTGCTTGGGGAGTAACAGTAGAGGGAGATTATGCCTATGTCGCAGATGCGAACTCAGGGCTACAGATAATCAATATCTTAAATCCTTCATCTCCCGAGTATGCAGGTGATTGCAGCACTCCAGATAAGGCATATAATGTGGCAGTAAAAGGTTCTTATGCCTATGTCGCAGATGCATTTGCAGGATTAAGAATAATTAATATTTTAGACCCTTCATCCCCAGAAGAAATAACTTATCATGATACACAAAATGCTAAGGGAGTAGCAGTAGAAGGTTCTTATGCCTATGTCGCAGACGGAAACTCAGGACTACAGAAAATTAATATTTCAAGTCCCTCATCTCCAACCTGGGCAGGTTCTTACAATAGTTCAGGTTTAGGTTCAGGAGTAGCAGTAAAAGGTTCTTATGTCTATCTTGCAGATTATGATGGAGGACTAAAGATAATTAATGCTTCATCTCTGGAAAAAGTAGGGGAGTGTAGCACTCCAGACTTTGCTCGAGCTGTAGCAGTAGAGGGAAAATATGCGTATGTTGCGGCTACGACAGCCGGAGTGAGAGTAATTGACATTTCAACTCCTTCAGAAGCTCATGAAGTTGGTTACTATGTTACACCTGGGCACGCTTGTGGTGTAGGAGTTTCCGATGGGTATATATATGTTGCAAGTTATGATGCCGGATTGCAGATTTATAGGAATATCCTTGTTGGAATTGAAGAAGCCGAGAAATCACAAGCCACAAGTCACAAGTTACAAGTTTATCCAAATCCCTTCACTGGTGAAACCGTTATTCGTTATTCGTTAAACGAGAATCGTGGGATTAAAGATATACGATTAACGATTCACGATATTGCTGGCAGATTAGTTAAGACTTTTCCGATTCACGATGCAGGGTTCACGATTCACGAAATAATATGGGATGGGAAGGATGAGAAAGGGAAGAAGCTCCCTGCGGGCATCTACTTTATGGAGTTAAAAACAGATGAAATTAAGACTACGAGGAAACTCACAATATTAAGGTAAACTGTTATGCAACAAATATCATACTGAATTTATTTCAGCATCTAATCCATTAGCCAACGAATAAATCAGTTGAATCCGATTAATCTGCTTACTAACTACTGAATGTAAAGTTAAAAACTTATAAGAGTTGCCCTACTATCTTAAAATAACTAACTTTTTTGTCTCGTTGTGTTTCCCAGTTGTGAGTTTTGCAAAATATACCCCAGATGGAACTTTTCTTGCATCCCAGGTTATTTCGGTAATCGGCAATCGGTAATCGTTAATCGGAAATTCTCGGATGAGTCTGCCAGCAATATCGTGAATCGTTAATCGTAAATCGTTAATCGTCAGGTTTTTGTTTAACGAATAACGAATACTGGCTTTTTGAGTAAAGGGGTTTGGGTAAACTTGTAAAGATATACTATGCCGTGTTCCTACCTCTTCTGTTGCCGGGGATGGAAAATAATTTATCCCTATGTATTTAAATACGGGTGTTGAATCCTGCGTTGGACTTGAGAACTTGACTTTATACTGAATATACCCTTTGCCATCAAATGCATCTGGAATTGTATCACCTGAAGGACTTAACTTAAAAGAATCTGTTCCCCACATATCTCCCTCTGTATTAGTGCGAATCCAAACTTCAATAGCTCCTCCATTAAGGTCTGCGTCCCAGAATACAGAATCGTAATTTACTTCATTAGATACACTTGCTTCAAAACTTGAAGACTTGAGCCAACCTGATGAAAAATAGCCAGCTCTCCAAACCGATGTGCTACTTCCTACTCCTTTGTTTGTTCCAGCATATAAAAATCCATTATCAGGTGTGTGAAGCAATGAATATATAGTGCTTATAGTAGCGTCTATCTGTTCAAAAGACCAGCTTTGCCCATCTGTAGATTTATATAGATACCCTCCCAATCTACCTGTGCCAGCATAAATTGTGCCGTCTCCTTGCAAAAGAGAATATATGCTCTCTGCATATTCCAGCGTCTGAGTTGTATCCCAAACATTACCTCCATCTTGAGTCTTAAATACTTTCCCAGAGTCAGGGCCTGTGCCAGCATAAATTGTTGAGTCGTCTGCCAAGAGAAGCGAATAAACTACTTTATCTACATGAGGAAATGTTGTAGTATCAAAAATTGTCCCATCCCCTGATTTGAAAACTCCGGGAAGCTCATTCAGTCCTTTTTTCCTTGTTCCTGCGGCATATAAAGTATCGCCTGCTTCAATTATATCCCATATTCTGACTCCATTATTTACAGTTAATTTATTCCAGCTGTTGCCATCCAGAGACTTCCATATTTCACCATTCCATGTGCCTGCATAAAATATGCTATCTCGGGTTTCAAGTAAAGCATTGACTGATTCTGTTAATCCAGTGGCGAGCCAAGAGCCAGCATATTTAAAAACTCCCTGGTTAGTGCCTGCATATAAAGTATCTGCATGAGATTCTAAAAGAGCGTGAACCCAATTACAGCTTAGAATATTAGTATTCGTCCAGGTATTGCCAAGATTTTCTGATTTAAACACAAATCCCTTTTGTGCGGAACTATCACCACCTGCATAAATTATTGAATCCCGAGTCTCAATGAGTGCCCAGATATGATTTGCAGGAAGCTCACCTGTGTCTGTCCATCCATCTGGAGCATCAAGCAAAATGCCTCCAAGGACTCTTGAATGGCTTATATGACTTTTATTAAAATACTTTGTTGAGTCTATCCAACTTGGCTGACCTCCTCCTCCTGACCAATCAGTCTGAGACCAATACCCTAAAAGTAAAAAAAACAAAATTGCCATTTTTTACCTCCTTTCCGTTTTTGTTGAAATTACATATTCCTGAGTTTCACATAGGTAGAGTCCCAGCATCTATAGCACCTGTCATCGTAAGGAGTGCTATCGGGGTAGATGCCAGACTCGTGGTAATTTGAGAACTCACGAGGGGTTTTACCAATAATTATAATTTTAACAAACCTAATATTTTCCAGACTATCCGCAGCAACTGGTGTTGTTAGTGTATCTCCGTTAGTATCAAAATATCTAAATCCGAGATAGTCTATGCTTTCTGCCACAAGCAAAGTATCAAATCCAATCCCTGTTGTAACATATCTATAAAGGCTATTATTAATCGCTCGATATCCTGTTTCTTCGCCAACTTCGCAAGTTCCATTAGAATTTGTATCTGCCCTCATAAATGCCCGGTCGTCGCGTGCATCTCTGATTGCTGGGTCAAACTCTGGAACTGGGGCTTGGGTTGGATTATAGCCGGCGAGTCTTAAATCTGAAACTATAATATCAAGAGCTCCTCTCACATTGCTGCGTACTTCAATAAGGGTTTTCTCTTTTACAAATATTCGTTGATTTGCAAGGTGAAAAGCTATAGCTGCTGTTATAATTAGAGAAGAAATGACAAGTGTCACTAAAAGCTCAATAATGGTAAGTCCCTTGTTATTCATAATCAGAGATTTGTGTTACAATACTTATATTTGAAGTTCCAAGCTTTCTGGGATTGGGCCAGGAACATCTAATTTCTACCTGAATTATATTGCCATTATCTGTGAGCACCCAAGTTCTTGTGAAGTGCCATCCGCCCAGCACACCGCCAAGTATGTGAGTTCCACTATCGTTCCCAGTGGCGATAAAATCTTTTAAGGTATCAAAAGGCACACTTCTAAAGAATTCTATGAAGTCTTCAGAAAGTATTGCGGCTTCAGCGAGTCTATCTGCGCGAGCGTTTATTGCCGAGCTTACTGGGAAAAAGTTAATTAATGCGACTACCATGATTCCGAGTATAAAAACCGATACAATAGCTTCTACGATGCTAAATCCTTTATTCATTATAATTTTTTCACTCCTCCACTTTTATGTGGCCAGTAGCAGGAATAATATAAAACCTGACATCTTCATTTTTTGTGTTTATTATTATAAGATCAGAAGTTAACACAGCTCCTGTGCGGTCTGGATAAAACTCAAAATCAGAACCAGAAGTTTGGAAAGAAATACCATTTGGAAGGGGTTTTGTGCCTTCATAAGTAAATGTACCATCTCCGTCAGGGTCTTTTCCTACCGAATAAGATGAATCAGCTGTATTGAAAGAAACTCTGTAAACAATTCTCTCTGACATTGCGCGTGCGCGTGCGAGTTTGAGAGTGGAAAGTATCTCATCCCTTGCTCTTGTTAGTCTCATTCGAACAATATAATTTCTAAAAGAAGGTATAGCAATGCTTCCTATTATTCCCATCATAGCTATAACTACCATCATTTCTACTATCGTGAATCCCTTTTTTCTCATTTTTCCTCTCCTCATAAATAATATACTTCCAAAAGCTTAATTTGTCAAGCGGGAATTTCAGAATTTAAAAATTTCGCTTATTTTTTCTTGACATACTATGGAAAGTTTGATAAAGTTTAAAAAGTTCATTGAAACATTTGGTGCCGAGTAGGCAGAGGAAGTTTCCGTGAGATTCGGAACGCTGCCCCGCAACGGTAATTCTCACATATAGTTTATGTGTGAGGTAGCCCGGTCTATTGCCTACTTTGGTAAGTACCTTCGAAGGGAGGGGAAGATGAAAAAGTATTATATTAAGCCCGACTTCTTAGGTTGGGCTTTTATTTTTAACCGACCATGGGAGAGGATATTTTTTACATCTGTTATTGCTCTCACATTAGTGATGTATCAAGTTGTAGAGGCGGAATGGCATCAATTTCATGGAGATGCAACAAACATGGGTTCTGCTGAGTTGGGTCCCGGAGTATCATATTTCTCTACACCTCGTTTCGTCGTTGGTGATAGCTTAATTGCTGGGAGTAGTCTCTGTGTAATGAATGGCAGAATATTTGTCTATGGGATTACGAAGAACGAAAGTGGTGATGTAGTCGGTAAGATAGAAGCTTTTGATGAAGAAACAGGTAATTCACTCTGGACAACACCTATTGCACGCCCTCTTTTTGATTCATGGTCATCTCCATCTGCTGATACAATTAGTAATTCTGTGTATATTGGCTCGGCGGATGGTCTTTATAGAATTGATGCCAATACAGGCAATATTACCTGGAAAAGTAAGTTGCCCACAGGTGCTTTTGTTGATGGTTCTCCCACAATTAACGTAGATAATAGTCTTGTTTACATGAATACTTATGGGAGTTTTGCTGCATCAACCTATCTTTGTGCATTCAAAATCTCCAATGGAGATGTACTTTGGTCAAACTTTCTCTGGGGACAGGGGCAAGGTGCCCCGGCATACGATGCTGACCGTGGTAGAGTCTATTTTCCCGTGAATGTAAACCACACATGGACATCTCCTGGAAAGATTGCGGCATTTGATGCCGTAACAGGAGATGAGATATGGGTAAGTGCCAATACACATAGCTGTGCGTGTTTCGGAAGTGCTACTTATGACTCCAAAACAGGGACAGTAATGGCAGGAGGTTGGGGTGGAAGTATGCTAATAGTTAATGCAGATGATGGAAGTTTTGTTGTAGAGGCAAGTGTTGTTAGTGGTGGTGACTATACACCTGCTATTGGAAATACTTATGTCTATGTTACTGGTGCTGGTGGAACACAAGCCATTAACCCTGCTACCGGGGTTACAGTATGGCATCGCACAGAGCCCGGAGAGTTTACTAATGCTGTTTGTTATGCGGCAAATGATGGAACAGGTAGAGATGTTGTTTATGATGGAGGTGGTGGTTTGTATATGTTGGATGCAGACGATGGCACTATTTTAGCTACCTATGGAAGCACATTAGCTGGAACACCTGCTCTTGCAAATGGCAATGTATATTTCATACAACGAGTTCCAGGAAAGATTACTGATGGCAGGTTGGTAGCACTGGGACCTCTTCTTGCTGTGGAGGCTGTGGAGTTAGCTTACTTTGATGCACAAGGTGAGATTGGGGAGATAATTGTCAATTGGATGACTGAAGTTGAGATAAATATCTCAAAATGGCTTATAGCAAGAGCAGAAAAAGAAGAAGGCGAATATGTAGAGATAGCAAATATACCTGCAAAAGGAAGCTCTGCAACATACACATACCTGGATAAAGATGTTATCTCAGGAACTCAATACTATTACAAACTTGGTGAGATAGAGTATGAGTGGGGAACTGTAGATACCATCTGGTATGGTCCTGTTACAGCTATTGCCAGGAGCCCAAGAGAGAGACCAAAGGTTCTGGAACTCTCGCAAAACTTTCCAAATCCATTTTTCGCATCTACTACTATTGATTATGTCCTACCGAGGTCCACGAAAGTCAAATTATGGATATATGATATTGCCGGAAGATGTGTAAGAAAATTGGTTGATGAGAAAAAAGAGAGCGGATGCTATAAAGTAAAGTGGGATAGAATGGACAGCCAGGGGAAACCTGTGGCCAGTGGGCTCTACATATATAAGTTAGAGACAGAGCATTTTAGTAAAGCTCGCAAGATGTTAATTTTAAAACAAAAACTATGATTGGCATTCCAAATTAAACAGGAGGAGGAAAAAATGAAGGATTTTATATTTCCTTTGATGGTTTTGTGTCTTGTTTTTGAAAACCACGTTCTTGCAGGCTCGCCATATGCAGTTGAAGTGGTTGAACACTCTTCTGACCTGGATGGGAGCGGTCCTTATAATGACCCGCAGAATGTGCTCGGTCAGCCAGCAACAATCAACGGAGATTGCGGTTGTGTTTCAATGGTCTGTCCGGCATGGGGCTATAATACTCTTACTACTATAAACGATAGTTCGTATATTATCGTTAAATTCGATCATCAGGTTAAAAATGATCTGAATAATCCATTCGGGGTTGATTTTATTGTTTTTGGAAATGCTTTTCACCCGGCAGATGGCCCGGTTGATTGGACTACTGATATGGAGGTTCGTAAGCTTCTCAGCGGCGGTCTTTTTGCAGAACCTGTATTAGTTGCAGTAAGCCAGAATGGAACCGACTGGTATGAGTATAGTAGTGGTCCTTACGGAGATACCAAATTCCCCACAAATGCCAAAAAATGGGACAGGATAAATCACCAGTGGGGTAACTTGCTGGACTTTACAAAACCGGTTGACCCGTCAATTGATCCAGCAATTTATGGGGGGATGAGCGTTGCTGATGTAATTGACCAGTATTATGCACCTTCAGGTGGCGGCACAGGATTTGATTTAGAACCATCGGGATATGACTCAATTCTATACATAAAAGTGTACGGCTCCAATGGAGGCGAGATTGACGCCTTTTCTGATGTGAGTCCCGATGATACAATATCTGTGGAGGAGTTAATAGATAAACCAATGCCCAAACAATATTCCTTATCTCAGAACTATCCAAATCCGTTTAATTTGAGAACAACCATCTCATTTAGAATACCAGAAGATAGATTATGTCAGAAAAGCTATGTAAGTTTAAAGATATATAACTTGCAGGGACAACTTATAAGAATATTAGAACAGGGATATAAGTCCGCAGGTTATTACACCACAATTTGGGATGGGAATGATAGTCATAATAATCCTGTAGCCAGTGGGTTCTACATATATAAGTTAGAGACAGAACATTTTAGCAAAACTCGGAAGATGTTGCTTCTAAAATAAATGCCGTGATATTGCTATCTATAATACTTTTAACTTCTATGCTTGAGCAGTCTTCGGACTCTTGTTCTTCCAAAGTTCACAATAAGGATGAGATACGTTGTTACAAATTGCCTCCTGTAATAGTCACAGCGAAGAGGTGGAAGTGGATATTGGATGCCAGTCCTATATCTGGAGAAATCGTAGATATAAGAGAAGTTGAACGAACATCCGACCTTGGTGGTATTATTAAAACTATGGTAAATGCAGATGTTGTATGTTATGGAGGAGAGGGAAGCTCGCAGATATTGTCGCTGCGTGGAGCATCTCCTGAGCAAACACTTTTTCTTGTAGATGGCTCTCAAATTAACACGGCGCAGGGCGGCAGTGTAGATCTGTCACAGTGGCCCATATCATGGATAGACCGTATAGAAATTTATAGAGCTGGCGGCTCTGTGGAAATGGGTGCTCAAGCAATCGGTGGCGTGGTCAATATAGTAACCAAAAAAGATAAAGAAACACATAAATATCTTTCGTTGAGAATTGGCTCTCAAACGCTTTTTGATGTCAGTGCGTTTTGGGGCTCAAAGCTTTTTAACGATGCGTTTTATTTCTCGGCAGGAGCCCAAGGAAAGCAAGGAGGAGGTGATTTTTGGTTCGTTGATGAGAATCACGATACGGTTCGGCAGAGAGAAAATGCCGATTACAAAACCATAGGTGTAATGACAAAAATTGGGTATGATTTTGGTGATAACAATTTGGAACTGAATTTAAGGTTGCGAGACTGTGATAGAGGTTCTCCAGGATTTAGTGAGTTTCCTACACCTAATGCTAGATTAAATGACCAGATATGCAGGGTTCAGGGAAAATTTGCTTATAACAGAGGTTTTTTGCGTTCAGAAAGTAGAATGTATGCCAATTGGCTTAACAGAAGCTATTATAATCCGCATCCAATTATTTATGCTGATGATACACACGAAAACTTTGCCATTGGGATAGAAGAAAAAGGCCACTTATTGTGGACTCCATTTTTCAAGAGTTCGGTTGGAATTGAATTAAGAAAAGATAGGTTGATAAGCACGACAGATGGAGAGCGTGAAAGGAAAAAGATAGGAACTTTTTTCCAAAATGAGATATTAGCGGGAAATAAAAAAAATAGATATGTGCTTCTATTACCTGGAATTCGTGTTGAATGGGTAGATGAATTTCAGCCAGAGATATGTCCTGGGTTAGGAATTGTCTATACTCTCGTTAGAGAATTTCTCACACTAAAAGCATCTACGGAGAGGACCTTCAGACCACCGACTTTCGATGATTTGTTTTGGCCTGCAAGTGCAATGGCTGTTGGGAATCCAGATTTACTACCAGAAAAAGCAAGAAATTTTGACCTCGGAATAATAGTATATCCTTTATCTAACCAAATAAGAACTACATTTACAGGATTTCATCGTGATGTTACAAATTTGATTGAATGGGTTCCGGGTGCCAAAGGAATTTGGAGACCTCATAATGTTGGTAAAGCCAGAGTAAGAGGCATTGAAACAGAATTATCAAGTTCTTTTCATGTAAGTAAAATTCTTCTTGAAATTGTCTCCAACTATACATACACGAAAGCTGAAGATTTAACTGGTGAGCGTAATAGAGTTGGGAAACAGCTTGTGAGAAGACCAATGTATAAAGCCAATTTACAAGTTTATACATCATTTAAGAAGTACCAACTATCAACCACCTGGAATTATGTAGGCATTCGTTATACTACTTCTGCAAATACAAAATGGATTCCAGAGTATGTAGTGGGTAATTGTAATATGCTTTATCAATTGAATAAGAATGTAAATTTATCAGTAGGAGTGAAAAATATAATGGGAAAACGGTATATTGATATCACAAATTTCCCCATTCCTGGAAGGACATTTAATATCAATATGTCGTTTGATTTTTAACAGGAGGTAAAAATGAAAAGTTTTTGGGAATTATTTTTAGTATTTATGCTTTTTTCATCAAGAGTATTGTGTTTGGAAATAGGAGCTGATTCGGTTGTCTCTATAAATTATGGTGCAAACGCAGGATTTGGACAGGATAGTTTTTCACAAATCGTTCTTGGTATGCCTAAGGGAGCAGGTCCAACGATGGGCTCATTAGATGTTTTGTCTCTTGGCAAAATGGGGGATATAACCTTATTTTTTCTGGACGAGATAATGGTTGATGGTCCGGGTTACGACCTGGCAGTATTTGAAAACCCCTTCTTTGTTGGAGGTGATTCAAATAATATTTATCTGGAAGTGGCTTTTGTAGAAATCAGCGCTGAGGGAAGTTCGTTTATACCGTATCCGTTTGAATTTGATTCTACAATCCACCCGGTGGGAAACCCAGCGAGATATAAAGGACTGGCAGGCGTTTGGCCTGTTAATTCAAATGAGGGGGTGCCTGACCCGAGAAATCCCGACTCATCAGGAGGTGATTTCTTTGATTTGAGTGAAGTTGGACTTGAGAATGCTCGTTTCGTGAAGATTATTGACGCTGGAGACTCAATATATGATGGAGGATGGGATAAAGGGGCTGCCGGTTTTGACCTGGATGCAATAGTTGCAATACATTGGACTGATGCATCTAACCCGTTTATGGTCACAGATGCAAAGGCAATCTCCGACACAGAGATTATTGTTCACTTTTCAAAGAGTTTGGCAAGCGACAGTATTTTTCCTTTAGAATATTTTAAACTTGATAGTATTTCCCTGACATCAGGAGATACAATTTTAGTTACTGACTCCATAACCCTGATACTTGTGCTTCACGCGACGCCATCATTAGGAGATACAATGCCTGTTTTAACTGTAAGTCAATATATTAGCAGTCAAACAGGAGAGAATCTGTTGAATCGGTATGATAAACAGATAGAAAAGTATTTTGGAATTTCTGAAGTCTGTGATTCTCGAATAAATACGATAAGAATTGCAGCGTATCCAAACCCGTCGTTTGGCAAGGTAATGTTTTTAGCTAATATAGAACAGGGAAAACCTTATAGTATAGATATTTTCAATATTACAGGGCAGAAAGTGCGCACAATATATGCTAATTCTAACAAGGTTTTGTGGGATACCTGCTACGAGTCAGGCAGAGAAGTTGCTACCGGCTATTATATATGCAAACTTAATACTGGAGGGAAAAATGCACTTTGCAAGATACTTTTATTCAGATAAGAGAAAATATTATTTGCTAATTTCTGCAGTTTTCCTGTTATTTATTGGGAGTTGCAAGAAGGAACAGCCTACATCGCCGGATGCACCGGATCCTACAGAACCAATCTTGCTTGTAGTAAACAGTCTGGGAGAGACGCTTTCGTTAATATATCTGGATGACGGAAAGGTTGATAACGATATATTAACATTGGGCTTATGGACGAATCATGTTGTTGTAAATTCAGGAGGGGATATAGCTTATGTTGTAAATTCGGGAGATAATAATGTTCAGGTTATTGATTTAAACTCGTTGAAAGATGTTTGCACAATAGATATAGGAATAGGAAATAACCCCTGGCATATAGCAATTGCTGATACATTGGGGTTTGTAACAAACTTTTTAACTGCTACAGTGTCAATGATAAATCTTACGGAAGGTTGTGTTATTGATACTATTTCTGTTGGGATAGCACCAGAAGGTATTTTGGTGCATAGAGATAAAGTGTATGTTGCGAATACTGGCTATTCTTACGGAACTTATGCTCAAGGAACCGTATCAGTAATTGATATAACTACAAGACAGGTTGAAGCCATTATTAATGTTCCGACAAATCCACAAGAAATAGCAAGTGACCCGGAAGGAAATCTACATGTGGTTTGCACGGGTGATTATACAAGTGGTGCAGTAGGAAAAATAGCTGTTATTGACCCTGACATAAAATCTATAATAGATACAGTGGTTCTTGGTGGTTCACCTTGTGGAGTAGTTTTTACTCCTGAGGGAACAGCTTATGTTGTTGGCTACTGGGGTGGATTAATGAGTTATAAGTGGACAGACAGAACAATATTACATAATGCAGACAGTTCAGTAATTGATAGAGACGGATTTATGAGTATAGTGCTTGATACTACTGCAGGGAATCTTTATATCTGCGATTTTGAGCAGGATTGCATATTGTCAGTTAGTCTCTCTGATGAATCCATAAAAAAGACTTATGAAGTGGGAGATGGACCCGTAAGTATAGCATTGAGGAGGTGATATTATGAAGATGTCACGAGCTCCACCAATAAGTCATCAGTTTAAATAAAAACCGCAAACTAAATTTAAAAAGGAGGAACGATGTTGAGAATACTACCATTAGTTTTACTATTAGGGAGTGTTGTTAGAGCACAAATCACAAAGACTGCTTTTGTGGTGAATAACATGGCTGAGACTCTATCCAGAATTAACCTTGAGACAGGCGAGGTCTTTAATGATATAGTGAGTTTGGGACTTGTGCCCAATCAGATTGTCATTCAGGGAGATAGAGGATATGTGGTTAACTCTAACTCAAACAATATTCAGATAATTGATTTGGAGAATGACAGTAGTTTGGGAACGATTGAATTAGGTGACAGTAACAATCCCTGGAATATTGCCTTTCTCAACGATAGTATTGCTTATGTAACCAATTTTGAATCAAATACTGTTTTCCGCATAAATATCTTTGCACAGGAGGTTACTGATACTATTCATGTTGGACTGTCTCCAGAAGGTATTTGTGTAGTTGGTAACAAAGTCTGGGTGGCTAACACAGCTCTTGACCCAGTAACCTATCAGTATGGGCAAGGCATAGTATATGTGATAGATGCTACTAACAATTTGGTTATAGATTCCATATTTGTTTGCACTAATCCTCAGTCGCTGGCACTTGATTCTGATGGTGAGCTTAATGTAGTTTGTACGGGAGATTATTTCTCTGAATGGGGAAAGATTTGTGTGATTGACACTATTACTCCTCTTGTAGTAGATACTACAATAGATATTGGCGGTTCACCAAGCAGTATAGCAATTGCACCAAATGGAAAAGCTATCGTAGGTGCAGGCGGATGGGTTGATAGCGGATATATCTATACCTTTGATGCCCATACAAATGAAATATTAAGAGGATTTGGTAATCCTATTCTTGTGGGAAAGGGAGTTGTAGGTGTAGCGTGTGACAATGCTAACAATGCCTATTCTTGCAACTTCAGCGATAATAGCATTTCGGTGATTGATTCTAACAATACGGTTTATACTTACAGCGTTAGTAATGGACCCCAATCAATAGCAATATATGAAAAAGAAGCGGGCATTGAGGATGAGCAGATTAACGAAACTATTGTTTGTAAGCTCTTTCAGAATCAACCTAATCCATTCAACCGAACAACAGAAATTCTGTATAGTCTTAAATCTCGGTCTCAAGTCTCTATCTCTATTTACGACCTTACAGGAAGTCTTGTCCGAACTCTCGTTAATTGCAAGCAGAATTCTGGATTCTATACCATTATTTGGGATGGTACAACCAATAAAGGCAAGAAAGTTCAGAATGGAGCATATTTCTGTCAGATGAAAGTGGGCGATTATATAAGTATGAAAAAGATGTTGATTCTCAGATAGATTTCCTCTTATGCGAAGGTTAATTTGAATAGAATCTATAATTTGCCAAATCTTAAACTCTCCATTCGGGTAGAGAATTTGTTTGATGAGAAGTATCAGGAAATTTATGGGTATAAAACGCTGGGAAGGAGTATATACGGTGGGATAGGAGTTGCTTTCTGATAGGGATTGAAGAGATAGAGATGTTCCCATTCCGGTATTCTTTACGCGGTTCTCCGCTCTCATAGGGTTGGGCTTGTATCCATCTCATTTTATAAGACTCCTGTCCACAGGATTCTGCGAATATATATTCTCTACTCTTTTCGCCGTCCTATTAATATTAAATCTATCCCTTACCCATTCTCTTGCTCTATCTATCATCTTTTTGGCAATTTCTGGATTTTCTCTTAAGAAAATTATGGACTCTACTGCTTTGCTAATATTGGGAGGAATTAAAATACCGCAACCTTCCGGCACGACTTCAGTTACTCCACCAACTCTAAATGCAACAACAGGAACTCCTGATGCCATTGCTTCTATTAAAGTAATTCCAAAAGCTTCCCAATTACTGGTGAACAAAAAAACATCAAAGATAGATAAAATATCTGAAATATCATCCCTCGCTCCTGTAAAAATTACTTTACCATTAAGATTTAGAGTTTCTACTAAATGTTCTAACTCGCTTCTCAATGCTCCTTCTCCAACTATTACAAATTTAGCATTATTTACTCTCTTTGCAACTTGAATAAATTTATCTATCCCTTTTGCTGGAACTAAATTGCCCACAATCCCTACTACCCATTCCTCTGGCTTGATGCCAAATTCCTTTCTAATTGTAGGGGCAGGGTTTAAACCTGCCCCTACAAATCTATCTACATCTATACCATTGTAGATAACTGAAATCAAGTTCTCTGAAATCTTCTCTTTTCTCATAGCAATTTCTCTCGTATATTGGGAGTTAGCAATATACCAGTCCACTAATTTAGCAGTTACCCTTTTCCACCAAAGGACTCTGGAACTCTCCCATTTTTCAGGTCCAAGCTTTGTGCCGTGGATATGCTGAATAAAAATTGAATGTGGAGACCAGATTTTTGAGAGTCTTACAAGCGGAGGCCCATTATGGTCATGAATAATATCAAATCTCTCCTGCTTAATAAAAGATAGGTACCTCTTGAAATTAAAAATGTCAAACCCTGACCGCATATTAAACTCAACTACCCTTATTCCTTCTTGCTCTGCCCGTTTTCCTAAAACTGACTTCTTGCTCATATAAGCAATTGTATCCCGACAAGTCGGGATACCCTGGTGTCTTGCAAGCTCATAAGCTAAATTCTCTGCCCCTCCTAAATCTCCAGACCAGTTTATATGCAATACCTTCATTAACTCAAAATATCAGGGATAATCCTGAACCACGAATTACACGAAAGGGCACGAAAAATTCATTTTACCACAAAGGACACAAAGAAATTTTCGTTCTCTGTGCTCTCTGTGGTTCATTTTTTCCTTATGTTCCTTGGAATGAGTCATAAAGTCTGTAGTATGTGAAAATCAGATAATAATTAGTTAATCAGTGCAACAATTATTTGAACGATTCCAACGAATACAAGGGCACCTGTCAGATAGAGCATTCCTTTGGCATATCTTTCATTTGATTTCGATAGCTTTTCATTTGATTCAATCGTTTCATCAGCTACTTTTTCTAACTTCTTGACAAAGTAGATATCAGAGATAACCCTTGACTGATTCATGTCTCTTGTAATCGCAGTGTTGCTATCCCTTATAAATACTTCTTCCTCGTCAGTGAGATTAAGACTTTTTAAGATGTCTATGTTCATTAACTTTGCCTCCTTTCATTGCCAAATTTCACCTAACGGTAACTAAATGATTATATCGTTTAGCTCTCTTCTTAATCGTATATATAATCAAATATAATTAAATGTCAAGCATAAGTTTGTGGTAGATGCGAGCCCTCGCTCGCACCTTTTGGACAAAGCAAGAGAAATAAGTCACATAGAGAAATTTACTTTAAAAAACACCCATTTTTCAGGAAAAATAGTAGTTGACAAAGTATAACGAGATAATATAATTCTGGCAATTCAAAGACTATGACGGTTCAAGATATTATTAGAAAGCTTGATGGATTTTGGGAAAAGCGAGGTTGCGTTTTGGGTCAGCCATATCCCGGGGAAGTGGGAGCTGGGACCTTTAATCCACTCACTTTTTTCAGGGTTCTTGGGCAAGAGCATTGGAAGGTAGCTTATGTAGAACTGTCAAAGCGTCCAAAGGATGGCAGGTATGGAGAGAATCCTATGAGGTCACAGGCATTTCATCAATATCAGGTGGTATTAAAGCCAGTGCCACAAAAGATTCAGGACATTTATCTGGAGAGTCTCACAGTTTTAGGAGTTGATTTAAGTAAGCATGATGTGAGATTTGTAGAAGATGACTGGGAATCGGAGACGCTGGATGCTCGTGGGCTTGGGTGGGAAGTTTGGCTTGATGGAATGGAAATAACTCAATTTACTTACTTTCAAAAGATGGGTGGAGTAGAGCTGGAGCCTGTGTCAGTTGAGTTGACTTATGGACTTGGGAGGATAGCAATGATTATACAGGAAAAGGATTCAATGTGGGAACTTGAATGGGGAGCTGGCGTGAAGTATAAAGAATTATATAAGCAGGAGGAACAAGAGTTTTGTGCTTTTAATTTTGAGTTAGC
>JAGMCN010000089.1 GCA_023129235.1 Caldifarciminota bacterium
TTTCTAATTTTATTTTTTTAATTTTTTCATGAGAATGAGTCTCATTATTGATTAATAAACAAAATGGAGGTAAAAACTTGAACCCTGAAAAAAGACTTATTTCACGCAAAACTGAAGCAGATTATATAATAAGAAGTAAAAAAATAAAAGTAATTCCAGTAATTCTTGTAGCATTGCCGATCATACTCTTCTTTGTCTCACTTTGTTTCGGGAGATATCCAATATCTCCAGGGACAGTCTTTCGCATTCTCCTCTCGCACATTTTACCTCTTCAATCAAGCTGGACAGGAATAGAAGAATCAGTGGTCTTAAAGATAAGACTTCCCCGAGTCTTGTTAGCTATGTTGGTAGGGTCTGGTTTATCTATTGCCGGTGCATCATTCCAGGGACTTTTCAGGAATCCCCTCGTAAGCCCGGGTATACTTGGTGTTTCTGCTGGGGCTGGATTTGGCGCTGCTCTGGGCATACTAATATCCGGGCAAGCAATAGTTGTGCAATTATTCGCCCTAGGTTTTGGCATTTTTGCCGTCCTGGGAGCTTATATGATAAGCAGAGTTAGAAAAGGAAGTTCTCTTCTTATGCTGGTATTAGCCGGCGTAATAATAGGAGCTTTTTTTTCTGCTTTGACCTCGCTTGTAAAATATGTTGCCGATCCCGAAGAAAAATTACCCACTATTGTATACTGGCTTATGGGAAGTATGGCTGGTGCTTCTTTTAAGGACCTTTTTAAAGGAGCTCCGCCAATCCTGCTTGGAATCTTTATACTTCTTCTAATAAGATGGAAAATAAATGTGTTGTCTTTAGGAGAAGAAGAGGCGCAGGCACTTGGTATAAACACTCAATGGTTAAGATGGCTTATCATTATAACCTCTACGATTGTCACTGCTTCAGCTATTTCTCTATGCGGTATGGTGGGTTGGGTAGGTTTAATAGTCCCCCATATAGGAAGAATGCTGGTAGGCCCTAACCATAAGAATTTGTTACCGGCCTCCGTTTCTATAGGTGCTTTTTTTCTCCTTTTTATTGATGATATAGCAAGAACAGCAACTTCTGCCGAGATTCCTTTAAGTATACTTACCGCTATTATTGGTGCTCCATTTTTTGCCTATCTACTAAGAAGAACAGGAGGTAGATGGTCATGATTAAAATGAAAAATGCAGAGTTTAGTTACGATGGAAGGGGCAATGTATTTGAAGATATTGGATTTTCCGTAGAAAAAGGTGAAGTTCTTAGTATTCTCGGGCCAAATGGTTGTGGTAAAACTACTCTACTTAAATGTATAAACGCTTTGTTAAAGCTAAAGAAAGGGGAAATTTACATAGAAGGTAACAATCTTAAGTCTCTGGGAAGAAACGAGATTGGTAAAAAGTTAGGATATGTTCCTCAAAGTCATGACGTAACCTTTTCTTACACCGTGTTAGAGATGGTTCTCATGGGAAGAGCTGCTCATTTGGGTCCATTTTCTTCTCCCTCAAGTAAAGATATTGAGATAGCTAAGGAAGCAATTGAAACCTTAAGTCTATCTCATTTGAGAGAGAGGTCATACTCTAATATAAGTGGAGGGGAAGCCCAACTGGTATTAATTGCCCGAGCTCTAACTGCGGAACCAACAATACTTCTACTTGATGAACCTACTTCCCATTTGGATTTTAAAAATCAAATGATTATTTTAAATACTCTGGAGAGGTTAGCCAAAGAAAGAAACATTACCACTATAATGACCACCCATTTTCCCAATCATGCTCTCTCGATTTCTGATAGGGCACTTCTATTAGGCAATGGGAAAGCTGGTATAGTGGGCGATACAGAAGATGTAATCACTGAAGACAACCTAAGGGATGTATTTGGGATAGATGTAAGAATAATCTCATTCAAAGAAGAGGAAAATAATACAAAAATTGTTATCCCGCTCAGAAAAGGGACTTTTAAGAATGAGCCTAAGAACCATAATTATAGATAAGTACCGAGCAGCGGATTATAAAAGTGAGAGGAGGTGGTAACAATCAATATTAAAAAGTAAATAGTGGACCCAAAATGCAAGTTCAAAAACAAAAAATAAAAGGAGGATTTCTAATGAACATGAGATCAAGGATAATCTCAATTACTATAGCTTTAGTTCTAATGCTAACAGTAGTGAGTGGATTGGGCAAGGGGGGAGCCTTAGCTGCTGAAACCAGGACAATAATGGACCAGAACGGGAGAGAGGTGAAAATACCGGCGGAGATAAATAGAATAGTCTGCACGAGGATACTACCGTTCCCCGCTGTATACTTTTTGGCAAGTGGTTCCTGCGATAAGCTCGTGGGGATTCATCCTGCATCCAAAAGTGCTGCCGAACATTCAATGCTGAGTGTGATAGCTCCTGAAATAATGAATGCAAAGACTAATTTTGTTAAGGGTGCAGATGTTAATATGGAAGAGCTGCTCAAGCTAAAACCTGATATCGTTTTTTTCTATGGTGACATTATTTCATCAGTAAAACAATTTGATGCAAGCGAAATACCCGCAGTGGCAATAAAAACTATGACGGTAGCGGATGGGAATTCCCTGGAAACCCTTAATTCATGGTTAAAGCTGCTGGGGAAGATTATAGAAAAGGAAGAGAGAACAGATGAAATCATCGCTTATGGCTATCAAGCTCTAGGAATGATAAATTCCAGAATATGGAATATACCGGATGAAGAGAAGCCAAAAGGGCTTATGATTTTCAGGCATGGGGAGAAGGAAATCGATGTTTCTGGCTCGCATTTCTTTGGACACTTTTGGTTAGAAGCTACGGGAGCTAGAGATGTAGCTGAGGAAATAAAGGTAAAAGCTCTGGTTAATATGGAGCAGATATATAAATGGGACCCTGAGATAATCTATATAACCAACTTTACCGAGACCCAGCCACAGGACCTGATAAATAATACTATAAAAGGTCAGGACTGGAGTAAGGTTAAGGCAGTAAAAGAGGGGAAAGTTTACAAGATACCTCTGGGGATTTACAGGTGGTTTCCTCCAAGCGGGGATGCACCACTGATGTTAAAATGGTTGGCTCAGAAGAATCATCCAGAATTATTTTCTGACTACGCCATGGGGGAAGAAATCAGTAAATATTACTTAAGATTCTACAACTATAATCTTTCCGAGGAACAAATTAAAATGATTTTAAATCCTGTACGTGCAGCTGCCAAAGGATACAAGTAAAATCAAATGGTTAGCCAGAATTATTAACTAAGGGAGTAAAAATAATGACTTTAGATAAATTAAAACCTGGCCAAGAGTGT
>JAGMCN010000009.1 GCA_023129235.1 Caldifarciminota bacterium
TACATAAGCGATTACGGATATGGACATGCATCAAGGGATATTGCTATTGTCAGAAGAATCCTGAGTGAATGTGATAATGTAAAGATATATATCAAAACCAATGAACCATTCAATTTTGTGAGGCAGTCGCTACCCCAAAAGAATGTTGAGGTTATACAAACTAAAAACGATGTTGGAGTTATTTTTAAGGATAGTAGCGTCAGCGTTGACAGAGAACGAACGAAAAAGGTGTTGGAGGGGTGGTTAGGTTCATGGGGTGATTATATCCATAACGAAAAGAGATTTTGTAGAACCTATAACATTGATTTGATACTGTCAGATATTGTTCCACAGCCGTTTATCGTAGCCGATGAACTGAATACCCCAAGCATCGCAATATCGAATTTCACATGGCATTACATTTTTTACAATCTCTTTGGAGACATACCAGCGACTGAACGAATAAAAGAAGCATACCGGTGCGCAGACATTGCAGTGGTTCTTCCTTTCAACGAGGAGATGAATATTTTAAAAAAGAAGAGGGAGATAGGTCTCGTGTCACGAGAAATAACTGTGGATAGACCTGGCATGAGAAAAAGATGTGGCATCTCGGATGATGAACTACTTGTGTATGTCGGTGTCGGTGTATCGTTCGATCCTTCCTATATGCGTAGTATGAAGCAGATAGAAGAACCAAATGTGAAATTTCTGATTTCATCCAATGCAGAACTCCCGTTTGAAAATGTGATCAAGATCCCGAATAACGAAACAGAGACGCAGAACTATATTGGCATGTGTGATCTGGTTGTATCTAAGACCGGATATGGCACAGTGTCAGAGGCGGTCAGCGCGAAGATACCGATGTTTTTGCTAAAACGGGACGGATTTAAAGAGGATGAGTTGATTGGGATTAAGGTGGAGGAGATGGGCATTGGCAAGTTCATTTCAGAGAAAACTTTTTTAAATGGTGCATGGGTGGGGGAATTAAACCATCTGGATTTATATACAAAAAAAATTTTATAATTTGAATGGTAGATTTAAAAATGATGGAATTCCAGAAATAGTTACGGCAATTAAGAGGAGGATTAACTAACAATGGAGAACAAATACTATCAAGAACTCTTTGAAAAAAGTCTTTTGGGATATGGACAGGATAGGCAGACAACAAGAGCAATAATGCAAATAGTAATCAAAAAGGCGATTAGAAGCCCAAAAAGAATGTTATCTTTAGTTCTGTTGGCGGTGTTTAGTAAGTTATTCAATAGAGCGTTTAAACGAACCGTAAAGACTTTTTGGGGCGATGAAATGACTGTTGTGATTCCCGAACATGTGTCTTTACGAATTTTCGGATTTGGTTATTTTGAAGAAGGCTTGACTAAAATGGTTTTAGAATATCTCAAACAAGGAGATGTATTTTTTGATATCGGTACACATATTGGCTATTTTACACTTTTAAGTTCTGCCATTGTCGGAAAAAATGGGCAAGTCCACTCATTTGAGCCAACACCAAGCACGTTTGCAATACTCCAATCAAACGTAGAAGATAAAAGTAATGTAATCCTAAACAACTGCGCAGTGTTTTCGAAAAATACGATTTTGTGCTTCAATGATTATGGTACTGAATATTCTGCATTCAATTCTTTTGAGGAAAATAGAGGGTTGGCCATATCAAATCCACAAGAGTTTGAAGTGCAGGCAATATCACTCGATGAATATATTTATAGCACGAAGATTGTTCCGGATTTTATAAAAATTGATGCAGAAGGAGCGGAATATGAAATCTTAACAGGGGGGGGACGGATGATTAAGGACATCCAGCCGATTATTTCAATAGAAGTTGGGGGTAGGAATAGTGCCAAATGCATACATTATCTAACTGAGAGGGGATATCAAGCATACGAATACAAAGAGGGGCATATCATCAGGCATAGATTAAGAGACCGATATTTATACGATAATATCCTATTCTTACCGGAAAAAGTAAGGAGGATGATTAAATGACATTCTGGGAAGATAAAAGAATATTGGTGACAGGCGGAGCAGGATTTTTGGGTTCTTTTGTAGTGGAGAGATTGAAAGAGGGGGGAGCGAGTGGAGAGAATATAAGGATACCAAGAAGTAAGGATATCGATTTGAAGATATGGGAGAATTGTGTTGAGGCTGTTAAGGATATGGATATTGTTATCCATCTGGCTGCAAAAGTAGGTGGTATCGGATACAATCAAAATTATCCTGCTACACTTTTTTATGATAATGCGATCATGGGCATTCAGCTGATGGAGGCTGCGAGACAGGAAGGGGTTGAGAAGTTTGGGGCTGTGGGGACTATCTGTGCATATCCAAAGTTCACACTTGTGCCATTCAAAGAAGATGATTTATGGAGTGGGTATCCAGAAGAGACGAATGCACCCTACGGATTGGCAAAGAAGATGATGCTTGTGCAGTCGCAGGCATACCGACAGCAGTATGGATTTAACTCCATTTATTTATTGCCTGTTAATCTATATGGTCCAGGAGATAACTTCGATCCCGAATCTTCCCACGTTATTCCTGCATTGATCAAGAAGATATTTGATGCAAAAGAATCTGGCAAAGATTATATTACAGTATGGGGCACTGGAAAGGCAACGAGGGAGTTTTTATATGCAGAGGATGCTGCTGAAGGAATAATTTTAGCAACAGAGAAATATAACAAGAGCGAACCAGTTAATTTGGGTTCAGGGTGTGAGATTTCGATAAAGGAACTTGTTGAGTTGATAGCAGAGATTACAGGCTTCGATGGAGAGATAAGATGGGATACGAGCAAACCAGATGGACAGCCGAGAAGATGCCTGGATGTGAGCAGGGCAAAGGAGGCATTTGGGTTCGAGGCAAAGGTGGGTTTCAGAGAGGGACTTGAGATGACGATTGAATGGTATAGGAAGAATTTATTAAGCGAGGTTAGGAAATGAAAAAAGGAGAAAAGATGAGAAACATAGTTCTGATAACATTTGACAGCTTGAGGGCTGACCACTGCAGTTTTATGGGATATGGAAGAGAGACCACACCAAACATTGACAGGATGGCAAAGAACGGATTATACTTTGAGAATGCGATATCTTCCGCAGTTGGCACTCCTGCTTCGATGACTGGTATATTGACCGGGGACTATGCGGCAACAAACCCAAAGGAAACGTCACCTGAACCATGGAGAAAGGAGATATATGGGAGGCAAACTTTAGCTCAGATTCTATCGAAGAAAGGATATTCAACAGGTGCGTTTAATCCAAATGCTTTTGTTTCGAGTTATTTCGGATTTGATAAAGGGTTTGATTATTTTCAGGATTTTTTATCTGATGAAGTTGATAGTGGGGTACTTTCTCGATTACATAAGAGATTATTGGAAAAAGTAGCACGGGAAGGAAGAGGAGGACTACCGTGGGCTTTGAGAAATCTCAGGAACTTTATACAGCGAGAAGAGGTTTTTAAACCCTGGGAAAACTATTATGACCAAATAGTTGAGTGGACTGAAAAAGCGGAAAAACCATTTTTCCTCTGGATTCTTTCGCTTGATACACACTACCCTTATTTAGCGCCGAGGAAATACAGAAAATGGGGTAATCTTGTTGATATGTATTATTACAACTGGAAGATTATGAAAGTGGGATGGGAAGGGAAGTTTAATGAGAAGGAGAGTCAGAAATTTATAAATGCCTACGATGATGCTATAAGATATGCAGATTGTCTTATTGAGAAGCTTTGGAATGACCTCAAGAATTACGACCCAATTTTTATCATTCATGCGGACCATGGAGAAGCATTTGGTGAGCATGGGTTCTACGGTCACCCACCGGAGCTTTATGAAGAAGTGCTTCACGTCCCTCTTGTGATGTATAACACCGATACGGGTATTAAAGGTAGGATAGATGAACCAGTTTCTTTGCATGGTATAGGTCCAACGATATTAGAATTGATTGGAGAAAAGAACGAATTTGCTTCAAGCAGTTTCTTAAAAGACGAGAGAGAATGGGCGCTCTCGAAGATGATTTTTGAGGGTAACAAAATGACAACGGCGGTAAGGATGAAAAGATGGAAGTATATAGAAGGACA
>JAGMCN010000090.1 GCA_023129235.1 Caldifarciminota bacterium
GGATTGAATTTATGAAAGAGGGAATCTACGATGTGGGCACGAGAAATGCGAGCCGCTTCAAGAAAAATCTCTTTTACCTTATCGGAATCCTCTATTATATGAGATGGACATCCGTGAAACTCCAGCAAGATATGGACTCCTAAAGCTTCTTTTCCCGATTTGTTTGACTTGACTGTCCGCTGACGGGTCGCCGAAGTCCGTGTCGGAATGGGTTTGTTCACTACTCGGGTCATCATCCATTATCTCACCTCCTCCCATTTCCTAAATATCTAAAAGCTTAACTTCAATAACACAAACATTAATGTCTGTCAAGCCAAAAAAATTACAAAAAACAAAAAGTTTCACAAAACGGTTTGTAAGAACACAATATATCGTGAATCGGGATTCGTGTTCGGGATTCGTAAATCGGGATGAGACTAAGTGACTAAAGGATGGCAATAAGTGATTAGTTGATTTTAAGTAGAGATAAAAGAAGATTCAAGAATTTTCTTCAGGTATATTGCACCTACACCTGTTATGATTCCTGTAATCACAGAAAGCAAAATGAAAACGGGAAGCAAGTAAAATACTTCTACTCTCTTGATATACATTATATAAGCTAAAAGGAGTTGAGTTATATTGTGTGTAAGAGCTCCGATTATTGATATTCCTATTAAGCTAAAACATTTCTTTCCGATTGCATAGGAACCCCACATCACACAGGCACTTGCTACCCCACCTAAAAGTCCAAAGAAGAAAAATGGGTTCAAGAACATTCCGGTAAGAAGTGAGCCAACCGTAGTGCGAAAAATAGAGACAAGGAGACCATATTTTAATCCAAAAATCACAATCACGCAAAGAACAACTGCATTTGATAATCCTAACCTGAGCCAAGGCAGTGGCTTCGGGATAAGAGTCTCAAGTGCATAAATTCCTATTGCAATTCCAGCGAGTAGAGTTAATTTTCCTTTTTGCATATCCAATTTGCTGCCTCAAGCAAATCTTTAGCTACAAAATCAGGATTAACCTGCCTAAGTGTGGATTTGCCATAATCTGATAAAAGCTCTTCTTCGGTAACATCCAAAGTTTTAAGTAAACCCTTAACCTCAAAATCAGGTTTGCTGAGTTTGAGGACATCTTTACCATAGCCCGTTAAGACCAATATAGTTTGCAGACCAGCTCTCTTGCCAAGTTCTATATCTTCAGGTCTATCACCAATTACATAGGATTGTTTTAAATCTATATCAAACTCCTTCTTTGCCTGATTAACCATACCTGGTTTTGGTTTTCTGCATTCACAATTATCTTCTGGAGAATGTGGACAAAAATATACTTTATCTACACAAGTGCCTTCGGTTTTTAAGAGCTCAAGAATCCTCTCGTTAACTCTATGCAAATCTCCAAGTGAGAAATAGCCCCTCCCCACTCCGGACTGATTGGTAACAACTAAAATCTTAAATCCTTCGTTTTTCAGTAATTTTATTGCTGAAGCAGATGTTGGTAGGAGTTTAACTTCTTTGGGGTCAGTAGTATAATTCTTTTCCCTAATTACAGTTCCATCTCTATCCATAAAAACAGCACGGTTCATATAAATAAAATCAACTGGTTCAAAAATCTTTGATGAAGGGGGTATTCTATATATCTATTACTCGCCAAATAATTCCTCTATAGTATTATCGCCGAATCTTGTTTTTACATAAATTCCTTTATTATGATAAAACCCATCAACCAAGTCCAAGTCTTCTACTCCAATTATGTTATATCCACCCTTATATCCACATACGATGGATAAAATCGGAGAACTTATTATTCCTCCTTCTATAGAGAGCCCGTAGTTTGTTGTCCTTGTCTCCTCTGAATAAAGAGCTCTTCCTCCTATCCCAAACTCAAAGTATCTATTCAAACATTTTACCCAGAGTGAAGTAAGACTTTTATTATTTTGGTCAATTGCATATTTCAATGAAGTTTTTATTGACGAGATTGGGTGTAGGTTAAGCTTGAGAGCCCTGATTAATTTATTACTCTTGCCGAATGGTGTTTCAAAAGCCATTTGTCTGACATTTCCAACTATTCTAAACTTCTGAGTATATCTTGGTATATAAGCAATTCCTGCACAATTATCAAGAAACAAGTCATCCTTATCTTCTCCGCAGGATTCTGCGAAACGGTCATTGTAAGTAATACCGCCTCTCTCTCCCAGATAGAAATCAAATTTCAAGGGAAGCAATGCTGAAATATTAACCATATGATTATACTCTCTCCTACGAAGCCAGCTATTAGTAGTTATTAAGATATTTGATAGATTAGAATTCCATTGCCCGAGGGAAAAGGTTAAAGCTTTGCAGTCCCATTCTGAATTCTCAAGCTCCTTTATATATTCAGCTTGTATGCTTAATTTAAGATTCCCTACTATATTAAATGTATCTCTTGCTCCTAATGTCCCTTGATGAGCTTTGTATTCCTTGCTATATCTTTGTATTGCATATCTTGTGTAGATAGTTGCATTATTTCCTATTGCTCTTTGAAGCTCTGCAGAAGCAAGGTCTCCTGTAAATTTATCACTCCATCTATGTTCCTCACCTAAAGAGAGAGTCAACCTATGGATTAAAGGAATACTCCAATTTAAAGTAGTTCTTGGCGGATATTGTCCTATTTCTTCACCTTTTAGAAGATATTCGTGACAAATCCTAACATTACCAGCTTTTTTAAGATTTAATCTCAGATTAGCAAGTCCTAAATATGTCTTTGCCCCATCCATGTTCTTTATATATCTACCTCCTGCTCCAAGAGTCAATATTTCATTGAATTGTTGGCTCGCAGTTCCTCCCATCGCTTTTATTTGATTCTTATCTTCCGGCAAATAGGACTCCGTTTCTATTATAGGGTTAAAATGCTCCCACTTATTGAGAAGTTTCTGGATGAGGGAACGCTTTGGCTCCAAAGTAGGACCTTTTTCTCCTCCAGCACGTATAGCAAATGGAATAAGTGCTGATAAAAATATGATTATCTTAAAAGTCTTCATCCCATATATAATATACTCTCTAAACTTAGATTTGTCCAGTTTTATTTTGAAAATCCTTCATTTAACTCTATATAACTCAAATCTTTTATCTATACCGTTAACTTTTTTAACTAACTTTGCATCAAATTTTGTCACAAGATAATCTCGGAAAGCAATAACTTGAGTGGCTCCAGGGGTATCAAATTTAATCAAGCTTGCAAACCATATATCCTTGTCGTAGGTAGGCAAGGAAAATTCCTTATCTGCTTTTTCAAAAACTACTAAATTCCTTCTCCCCCACGCCTCAGAAACAAGTTCAGCGACTTCTCCATTGCACATAATGAGAGAATTCTCATCAGTATGTGAATAAAGTGCTTCTTTAAACTCTACTTGAAGCTTTAAATATTTATTATGGTAAAAATTGATACTCCCTGTCAGTAATATCAAAAAGACCAAAATTATCTGAAAATAAGGGTATTTTATGCATCTCTTACACACTGAAAAATATGAAATAAATATAAGCGGAATAATCGGGAAGAAATATCTATTAGAGAGGAGTAATATTTTTGGCAGAGCCTTTATGGATGGAGTAGCATAAAGTATATATCCTGAAGAATAAATACTATAAAAGAAAAGTAAAAATGTACAACTCATCAATATTTCAAGCCGAGATTTTCCCTTATATATAAAAGGAAAAGCAATCATTAAGGGATAAAAAAGAAGAAGCGGAAGAAGATATATCGCAAGATTTATAGGAATACCTCTGACAGAAAAAGAATTACCTGTAGTAGCAAAATATCCTAATGGTAATAAACTATCGTAGGATATTTTATTATAGAAAAGCATTATAAACAAAAAAGGAATAAACCCCCAGAGGATATTGAGTCCCTTTTCCTTTTTCTGGAAGAGAGCTATACCCAAAAAGATAGGTAGTAAAATTATGTTACCATATCTTACAAGGAAAGAAAATCCGAAACTCATTCCGGCAAATAAGTAATTTTCCTTCTTGTAGCAATAAAAACCTATAAGAAAAAAGACAGCCGCAGGTATATC
>JAGMCN010000091.1 GCA_023129235.1 Caldifarciminota bacterium
AAGAACATTTTTTTATCATTTGTAAAGGAGTGTAAGAAAACTTAAGACAGGAGGGAAAGATGAAATTAGACGAATTACTTGAAAATGTTTCAGTAGTTGGTGCAGCTGGAAAGATGGGGAGTGGAATTGCTGTGCTAATAGCTCAAGAAGTTGCGAAACTTAAGATTAAGAACCCTGATAAAACCTATAAGGTAAATCTTATTGATGTGAATGAACAGGGGATGAAGGGCTTGCGACAGTATATTAAGACTCAAATGACAAAGGTAGCAGAGAAATCCATTGTTGGTTTGAGGTCTGCATATGAGTCAAGAGAAGACCTTGTTGAGAACGGGGAAGTTATTGATGCTTTTGTTGATGAGGCTCTTGGAGTCTTAAACTTTGGGACAAATTTTGAGCTTGCCAAGAACTCAAAGGTCGTGTTTGAAGCAATAATAGAGAATGAGGAACTCAAAGTCAAGGTGCTTAAAGAATTAAAGGAGCTTTGCCCAGAAGACGCTCTCTTCTTTACAAACACCTCATCAATTCCAATTGGATTTCTTGATAAGGAAGCCGGACTTCAAGGCAGAATAATAGGATACCACTTTTATAATCCTCCCATTGTGCAGAAACTTCTTGAGTTGATTTCAGCAGACGACACTAACAAGGAATTCAAGGATATAGCCAATGAACTTGGCAAGCTGCTTGGCAAAAAACTTGTCCCGGCAAACGATATATCTGGATTTATTGGGAACGGTCACTTTATACGGGACGGTCTTTATGCAATATCCGAGGTAAATAGACTAAAAGAAGAATACTCTTTCTCTGGTGCAATTTATATTATGAACCGCATATCGCAGGATTTTCTGATTAGACCTATGGGCATATTCCAGCTCATAGATTATGTGGGAGTCGATGTCTTTCAATGTATTTTGAGGGTTATGAACAAACACCTGCGAGATGAGACACTTCATAGCGAACTCATTGATAAACTAATGGAGAAAAATATTAGAGGAGGACAACGGGCAGATGGTTCTCAAAAAGATGGTTTCCTTAAATACGAACGCAATAGACCGACTGGAGTGTATGATACGGGAAAAGGTGAATATGTGGCTCTTGAAAGATTAAAAGAGAGACTTGATTCTAAAATTGGCAATCCTCCTGCTGGATTTAGCCCGTGGAGAAAACTTCTTATTGAACCCAACAAGGCAGATTTACTTTCCACATATTTCAGCAATCTGCGTAGCGCTGATAGCTTTGGGACAGAGCTTGCCAGAAATTATTTAGCTCGGAGTAAAGAAATAGGGGAAAGGCTTGTAAAAGATGGAGTTACGAATTCAGCAGATGATGTCAATGCAGTTCTAACTAATGGATTCTTCTGGCTCTATGGACCAATAAACGATTATATTTGAGAGGTTGCTAATATAACCACGAATGACACGAATTTTACGAATGTCCCAAAAATTTAGAATAACTGTCACTCTGAAATAAGTGAAGAATCTCAAAGAACAAATGAGAGAAGATAAAAAAAAGATGAATAATATTGAAAAAAGGGGAAAACTATTTGATGAAATTTCTGGTTTAATTGAGCAAGCAAGAAGAAAAGTTGCTACTACAATTAATCAGGAAATGGTGTTACTTTATTGGAATATAGGTAAAACAATCAAAGAGGAAGTAATAAAATCAGATAGAGCTGAATATGGGAAAAAGATAGTGAACTCAGTGAGTTCACTATTAACACAGAAATACGGCAAAGGATATTCAACACAAAATTTGTGGTATATGATTCAGTTATATGAAACCTATCCAATTCTCCAATCACTGCTTGGAGAGTTTGAAGGTCTGAGCTGGACACACATAATAACTCTTTTGCCAGTTAAAGATGAACTAAAACGAGAATTTTATGCTACTATATGCTTGAAAGAACACTGGAGTACACGCACATTTCAGGAGAGAATAAATAGTATGCTTTATGAAAGAACTGCTTTATCAAAGCTCCCAGAAAAAACTATAAAGATGCAATTGCAAGAATTAAAGGAAAAAGACAAAATGACACCGGAGTTAGTTTTTAGAGACCCGTATGTATTAGACTTCTTAGAGCTCAGCGATACTTATAGTGAAAAGGATTTAGAAATGGCAATATTGAATGCTCTTGAAAAATTCATCCTTGAGTTAGGAAAAGATTTTTATTTTGTGGCAAG
>JAGMCN010000092.1 GCA_023129235.1 Caldifarciminota bacterium
CTGCTTCATTCTCAAGTTTTAATATGTCATCAGCCAGTTTTCTGAACTCCTCATATTTCTTGTCAACGTAGCACTCTACAGCTTTCTCCAGTTTATCTACACACTCTCTTGCTTTTTTTGCGTGCTCAAGCAAACCATCAAAAGGTGATTTCCTCAATATTTTAAGTATAGGCACTCTCATTTTTCCTCCTCCTCTCTTGAAAACTTAATTAAACCACCCTCTCATTTAATTAAATCACTCACTTATTTATACCGATTAGTCACTTATCGCCTGCGTTCTTCCACTTATTTACTTAGTTCTTCCACTTATTTACTTAGTTCTTTCACTTATTGCATGCCTTTTGTCACTTATTGCATGCCTTTTGTCACTTATTGCATGCCTTTTGTCACTCATCGGCATAGTTCTTTCACTTATTTAACTATCTTAACAGTGTAAATATTAGCATAGCTATTCCGGCTGCCACAGGTAATGTAATAACCCAGCTAATCGCTATATTCTTTATCACCCTCAAGTCGATTGCATCAAGTCCCCTTGCGAGTCCCACTCCTATAACTGCTCCTACTACAGCGTGAGTTGTTGAAACTGGACAACCTAATTTGGAAGCTACAAGTACTGATGTAGCCGCTCCAAAATCTATTGAAAAACCACGAGTATTTGTAAGTTCCGTAATCTTAAATCCAACTGTCTTGATTATCTTATATCCCCAGGTTAAAGTTCCTATTACTATTCCTATCCCACCCAATGCCAAAAGCAAAAATGGGACTGGCACTTTCGCTGCTATTTCACCGGTAACGGCTATATTCCACACAGCCGCAATCGGTCCTACTGCGTTGGCTACATCATTTGCCCCAACAGCAAAGCCAACATAACAAGAAGTAATTATCTGAAGGATTTTGAAAATTTGCTCTACATTTTGAATCTTCCTATTTCTTATAAAAAGATTATAGCCGATGTATCCTGTCAGAGCACCAAATATAAGTGCAACGAATATACCGTCACTCCCACTTATATTAAGTGTTTTTCCGAGAGGGGTTTTCAGGAGAAAAGATAAAGAGATTATAAAGAAAGTTACACCTATAAAGTATGGAGAATATCTCTTTGCAAAGAGAACGGGATTATCTTTCTGAAGAATAGTTTTACTTATGAGTTTAAAAACACTATATGCCAGAATTCCACTAAATATCGGAGAAATTACCCAGGAAGCAACTATACCCCATATTTTTCCCCACTGGATAGCCGACATACCACCACTTATCATTCCTACACCCATTATAGCACCGACAATTGCGTGAGTGGTGCTAACAGGTAACCCCTTCCATGTAGCTATGGTTACCCATAAACTTGCTCCCAGAATAGCCGCAAAGAATGCAATCATCACTACTTGAGGAGTTCCCATAAGACAAGGGTCTGCAATTCCTTTGCGAACAGTATTTGTAACATGGGTTCCTACAAATACAGCACCTATTAGATTAAAAACTCCGTCTATACATACGGCTTGTTTAAGGGTTAAAGCTTTTGCCCCAACTGCCGATGCCATAGAATTTGCAGTATCGTTCGCACCAATATTCCATGCCATATAAAAGCCCACAATAGCAGTGGCAATAAGTATAATAGTAGTTGTTCCCATTTGAGAGAGAACTATCATATTAAATAGTTTTGTCAATATTTAAAGTTGACAAAATTTGTAAGTAGTTTACAACTTAGATATGACGCAACTTGAGTTTGCAAAAAAGGGTAAGCTTACCCCTCAAATCAAAAAGGTAGCCAAAGAAGAGGAAGTATCCGAAGAATTTATACTTGAAAGCATAGCTAATGGCAAACTCGTTATCCCCTGCAATTCAAAGTATAATTTAGTTCATCCTGTTGGGATAGGTAAAGGGCTACGCACCAAAGTCAATTCAAATATCGGCTCATCATCGGATTGCATAGACTATGAGCTTGAAAAGAAGAAAGCAAGATTGTCCGAGAAAGCAGGTGCTGATGCAATTATGGACCTTTCAACAGGTGGAGATATATCAAAATTCAGGCGCATTATACGAGAGAATTTCTCAGGGCCTCTTGGCACAGTTCCTATATATGAAGCGATAATTGAAATAACACAAAAAAAAGGTGGCATAGTATTTATGACCCCTGATGATATATTCCGAGTTATAGAGAAACACGCCAAAGACGGAGTTGATTTTGTTACAGTTCATTGTGGAGTTACTCGTTC
>JAGMCN010000093.1 GCA_023129235.1 Caldifarciminota bacterium
AAATATCCGGAGTATATAGGTCGGTTTACTTTCTTGCAACTTGGTCCTGTAAGCCGTATTCATCTTCCAGAATATAAAAGCTACAATGACGAGATGTATCATTCAGCAGTTGATATAAATGAAAAGTATCGGCAAAAGGATTGGGAGCCTATCATAGTAATTAAATCTCGTCTTTCAAGAAAGGAAGTAATAAGTTATTATCGCTTGGCAGATGTATGTATAATTAGTTCACTTCACGAGGGAATGAATCTTGTTGCCAAAGAATTTGTAACATCAAGATTGGATAACAGTGGAGTTCTAATTCTTTCAAAATTTACTGGAGCGGCTCGTGAACTTGAAGAGGCTTTACTTATAAATCCATTTGCAACAGATAGGTTTGCTGACACAATAAAGCGAGCCCTTGAAATGTCTCCCAAAGAGCGCGCAAGAAGAATGAAAAAGATGAGAGAAGTGGTGAAGAGAAACAATATTTATCGCTGGGTAGCCAAAATTATAGGAAGCCTCAGGAAGTTAAGCTAAGTTCCCAATTTAAAGATTAAGGATTGAAAGATTACAGATGAATTTTAAATCTTCTAATCTTAAATCTTCTAATCCCTTATTACCTGTAATTTTGGGTCCCACGGGAGTTGGAAAAACGAAAATCGCAGTTGAAGTAGCAAGTGAGCTCGGTGCCGAAATAGTATCATGCGATTCAAGACAAGTATATCAAGATATGAATATAGGAACCTCCAAGCCGAGTTTGGAGGAACTGAAAAAAGTTCCACATTGGCTTATAAATATTATACCTCCGGATGTCAGTTTAAATGCCTGGGACTACGCACTACTTGCAAGAGAAAAGATAAAGGAAATCTGGAAAAGAGGAAAAATTCCTATTGTAGTTGGAGGAAGTGGGCTTTATTTGCGTGCCCTTATTGATGGATTTTTCAGAATTCCATCCTCCGATAAAATTGTAGGGACTGGGTTTAAACCCGTCCCCACAGACCCAACACCTGAACTTTATAAGAAATTAAAGGAAGTTGACCCCATTACAACGTTAAAACTCCATCCTCAAGACCGTTTGCGGATAATTCGTGCTCTTGAGGTCTATGAACTTACCGGAACGCCTATTTCTGTGATAAAAAAACAAAGGGTCCCGTTTAATTGTACCCCAATATACATAGGACTGACTATGCCAAGGGACCTTTTATACAGGAGAATAGAAAAGCGAGTTGATAAAATGATGGAAAATGGTTTCCTTCGGGAAGTAAAAGAACTTCTCCGCAAGTACACTCCTGTAGGGACACGTGATAGTATGTTTCAATCTATAGGATATAAAGAACTTATAGCTCATATTCAAGGAAAAACAAGTCTTGAAGAGGCAATTAGATTAATCAAACGTAATACTCGAAGATATGCGAAGCGACAATTTACCTGGTTTAAAAGTATTAAAAATGTTCATTGGATAGAATTCCCAGATGACATAGTAATTGAGAAATGTATTAAGCTGATTTTAAAGTTTATTGGGAATCAGTAAATTGCTAATACACTTGACATCGGTGAAAAAAGAGATATAATAAGAGCAATACGAAGTAAATGATAAACAAAAAATCATTCAGGGATTTTGATTTTGGAATTTTTGGAGTAACCTTCCTGTTGCTTGTAATTGGGCTTCTTGCAGTGTATAGCACAACTTATCTTGAGGGGCATCAAATCTTCATACGACAAATTATCTGGATTGTGATAGGAATTTTGATGGGCAGTTTATTTTATTTTATCCCTTTGAAGTTCTGGAATGGATTTTCCTGGTTTTTTTACTTGATTTCAATAATTGCGTTGGTAGTAGTTCTTTTTGGAAAAGGCTCGCACGGAGTAAGAAGATGGTTTGAACTGGGAGCAATAAGGTTTCAACCTTCAGAAATTGCAAAACTTGGAACTCTTTTTTTCTTGGCGAGTTTTTTATCAAATAAGAGATTTCAGATTATGAGGTTAAGAAATCTTACTCTTCCTCTTTTAATTATTGCACTCCCATTTATTCTCGTATTAGTAGAGCCAGATGCGGGAACTTCGCTTATTTTTCTATTTTCGGGAATCCTACTGCTATTTTATAAGGGGACACCGCTAATATATCTTTTTATCGTTATTTCCCCTGCTATTGCTCTTATATGTGGGGCTCACTGGATTTCACTTTTAGTATTTCTGATAGTGATAGGGGCTGTCTTTTATTTCGCAAGGTTACCATTAAATGATTTCATTCCTGCATTTTTAGTCAATTTAGTGGTCGGCGTGCTTCATCCGATTCTTTGGGGTCATCTAAAGCCTTATCAGCGAGCAAGAATTGCGAGTTTTCTTTTCCCTTCTCAAGACCCTCAAGGAATGGGATGGCAAATTATGCAATCAAAGATTGCTATTGGCTCTGGAGGACTATTTGGAAAAGGAATTTTCAGGGGAACACAAAAAGGATTTGATTTTTTGCCCGAAGTTCATACAGATTTTGTCTTTTCAGCTATCGGCGAAGAGTTTGGATTCTTGGGATGTTTAGTGCTACTCGCTTGCTTTTTTATGCTTTTATGGAAAGGAACTAAAGCTGTTGTAACATCAAGGTCTGATTTTAACAGTTTTCTTGGAATAGGGATAGTAGGAGTGTTAGGGTTTCAAATATTTATAAATGTAGGAATGGCTACTGGAATTATTCCGGTCATTGGTGCCCCATTGCCATTTATATCATATGGTGGGTCAAGTATGATGGTTTCCTTAATAATGATTGGCTTGCTTTTAAATATTGCCAAGCATAGATACAAGTATTAGTTAAGAGATTAAAGGTTGAAAGATTGGAGGTGAAATGCATAGAGTGATTTTTTCTCTCGGTGGACTTGAGGTTACATCATGGGGGGTGATGCTTGTAATTGCTTTTGTTACAGGGATATGGCTTGCAGAACACCGTGCTAAAAAGTATGAAATGCCTCGTTCAGTAATAGCTGACCTTTCGTTAATTCTCATCATAGCAGGTGTAGTGGGTGGAAGACTCTCATATATTTTAGAGAATCTCAGTTACTATGCTGAATATCCTGGTGAGATTTTCAAGGTATGGAACGGAGGACTTATCTTTTATGGAGGAATTGGACTTGCAGTTTTATGTGGGATTATCTTCCTTAAAAAGAGGAAAGTGAGCGTGCTTCGGGTTATGGATATAGTTGCCCCTTCAGTAGCTTCAGGACTTGGGTTTGCAAGAATTGGATGCTTTTTAAATGGATGTTGCTTTGGGAAGCCAACCAATCTTCCGTGGGGAATAGTTTTTCCATTAGATTCTCCGGCGAGGTGGGTATTTGATGAGCCAATCTCTCTTCATCCGACTCAACTTTATTCAAGTCTTGCTGGATTTTGTATGTTTTTCATCCTTTTAATTATAGAGAAATATAAGAAGAAAAGAGCTCATGGATACCTTTTTTGGGTATTCCTGATTTTATACTCGGGATGGAGATTTTTTGTGGATTTCCTGAGGTATTATGACCCGAAAGCATATCTCGTTTGGGGACTTACTCACAATCAAATTCTTTCAATTCTCATATTCTTGGGAGCCATTGCTGTGATTTTGAAAAATGAGTTTTCTAAAAGACATATTTAACTTTATTCTACCTCCTCATTGCAGTGTGTGCAAGAATCCACTTGGGGATGAGGAGAAAAGCATATGTGATGAATGTTGGGGAAGCATTCAAGTAGTTACTCCACCTTTTTGTGAGCGATGCGGAAAGCCCAGCGAAGAAAGTGTATGCAATGAATGTATTGAATATCCGCATGAATTTACAAGAGCAAGAGCCCTCGGAGAATATAAAGATGTGTTAAGTAGTTTAATTCGGCTTTTCAAATACTCGCACAAACTCTCTATCGGGAGAAAACTCGGTGGTATGTTGAGCACTGTCCTTAAGAACGATGAGATAATGAACTATAGTGATGCACTTATTGCTGTTCCCTTATATCCAGTGAGGGAAAGAGCTCGAGGATATAACCAGAGCGATATAATAGCTCGGGAAGTTTCCAACTATACTGGAATCCCAAAATTAAATGGAATTCTTTGCAGGATAAGACCAACAAAATCACAGACTGAGCTTTCAAAAGAAAAGAGGAAGTTAAATGTTAAAGATGCTTTCATGGTAAAGGCAGATGAGCAAATAAAATGGAAGAAATTAGTTCTCATTGATGATGTATGCACTACAGGAGCTACTCTTGATGAATGTGCAAAGGAGCTTTATCAGGCAGGAGCAAACGAAGTCTATGCACTTGTAGTAGCAAGGGCTTCAAGCTCAATTACATAAAATTTACTTGATTTTTGGTGTGAGTGAGGTAAAGTTAAGTTTGATTTTCAAATAAAACTATGAAGGTTGTTATTGTGGAATCGCCGACTAAGGCGAGAACTATTCAAGGGTTCCTGGGAAAGTCGTATAAAGTAATTAGCTCAATGGGGCATATAATAGATTTGCCTCCCAAATCATTTGGTGTGGATGTTGAAAAGGACTTTGCTCCGGAGTATGTGATTTTAAAAAAGAAGATAGCCCAAGAACTCAAGAGCACAGGGAATAAGGCAGAACTTGTAATTTTAGCTATGGACCCTGATAGGGAAGGAGAAGCAATAGCTTATCATATCCAGTCGTTGATGAAAAAACCAGCTAAGCGCGCATTGTTTTATGAAATAACAAAAAGGGCAGTAGAGAATTCAATAAAAAACTTGAGTGATATAGACCTTGCAAAAGTGGAGGCACAACAGGCAAGGCGGATATTAGACCGTCTTGTAGGATATGAAATTTCTCCTCTTCTGTGGAGGGTTTTTAATAATAAAGAGTTGTCAGCTGGAAGAGTTCAGTCAGTTGCCTTAAGGATTATCTGCGAGAGAGAGAAAGAGATAAGAGATTTCAAGCCAGAAGAGTTTTGGGATATGAAATGTAAGTGTAGGGGCAATTCGCGAACTGCCCTTACATTCCTTGCAAAACTCATAAAACTCAAGATTCCAAGCAAAAAAGAAGCAGATAAAGTTGAGAAGGAACTTAACCTCGCAAAATTCATAGTAAAAGATTTCAAGAAGAAAGAGAAACAAAGAACTCCTTATCCTCCTTATATTACATCAAGTATGCAACAAGATGCTTCAGCGAGACTGAGATTTAGCACGAAGCAAACGATGATGATAGCTCAGCAGTTATTTGAAGGTATAGAACTTCCAAAAGGAAGGACTGGGCTAATTACTTATATGCGTACAGATTCTTTAAGGGTTGCTGGTCATGCAATCAATGAGGCAAGAAAATATATTGGAGATAAACTTGGCAAAGAATATTTGCCAGATAAACCTCGTGGCTATGGAAAAACTAAAGGAGCACACGAAGCAATAAGGCCAACTTCTGTAAATCACACTCCGGAGTCAGTGAAAAAGTTTTTGACCCCTCAGCAGCTTAGACTTTATTCTTTGATATGGCAGAGGTTCCTTGCTTCTCAGATAACTAATGCGAGATACGAAATGCGGACTATGAATATAGAAGCTGGCAAGTATGAACTTCGTGCAGAATCAGAGGCTCTAAAGTTCTCTGGATTCACTAAAATTTACAGTGTTGGGCAAAAGAAAGAAGAGCTAATTCCAGAATTCAAGCAGGGCGATAAACTTACTTTGCTTGAAGTAATGAAAGAGCAAAAGTTCACTCAACCCAAGCCAAGATATACAGAGGGAACTATGGTGCGAGAGCTTGAATCTAAAGGCATAGGGAGACCTTCTACTTACGCTCCGATAATATCAAGGATAATTGGGAAAGACTATGTGAGAAAAACCGAAAGGAAGCTTGTTCCGACAGATCTTGGAGAGAGTGTTAATAAGGTTCTGGTATCCCATTTTCAAGATATTTTTGATGTAGGTTTTACTCAGCAGATGGAAGAAAATTTAGACAAGGTGGAGTCAAAAGAGGCAGATAGGGTTTCCATATTAAAAGAATTCTATAAGCCATTTAAAAAAGATGTTACCAAATTTGCTGAAGCAAGAAAAGAAGTGAAGAAGGAAATAACTGAGCTCACTGACGAGAAATGTGAACTTTGCGGAAAGCCAATGGCTATCAAGTGGGGTCGGTATGGAAAATTTCTCGGATGTTCTGGGTTTCCAGAATGTAAAAGTGTAAAGCCATTGAAATCGTGTGAAACTGATGAAATTTGTCCTAAGTGTGGTGCCTCACTTCTCAGAAAGGAAGGCAAGTATGGTGCATTCCTTGCCTGCCCAAATTACCCTAAATGTAAATTTACGAAATCAATTACTATTGGAATAAAATGCCCTGAGTGTAAAGGAGAGATAATTGAAAGGAGAACAAAGAAGGGCAGGATATTTTACGGGTGCAGTAATTATCCGAAATGCAAGTTCGCTCTCTGGGACAAACCGGTAGCCCAAAAATGCCCCGAGTGTGGTTATTCTATTATGATTGAGAAGAACGGTAAATTAAGTTGCCCAAAATGCAAGAGCAGAGCGAAAGGTGAAAAATAAAAAGATGGAGAATTTAGAAAAGGTGATGCCTTCGGAGGAGAGACTGGAACTGGGAGCTTGTGTTATAGTAGAATGTTTTGAGCAAATTCCCTGTAATCCTTGTGTGGACGCCTGCCCCAAAGGAGCGATTGAGATTAAAGGGAATATAAATAATTTGCCTGAGGTAAATTTCGAGAAATGCACTGGCTGTGGATTGTGCATCTCATCTTGCCCAGGACTCGCAATCTTTATGATAGATAGAAATTATTCTGCACGAACCACCACCACGAACAACGACCACGAATTTGGGCTTGTAATGCTTCCTTATGAGTTCTTGCCACTTCCAAAAGCCGATGATATTGTAGAAGGGCTCTCAAGAGAAGGTAAGAAGCTCTGTGATGCAAAAGTCATCCGGGTTCTGCTCACCAAAAAGCAAGACCGCACTGCAATTATATCAATCCTTGTGCCTCAAAAGTTAGTGATGGAAGTTCGTAATATCCGCATTCCCGAATAAAACCACAGACGGCAGTCAAATGTTCACTGCCCATAGTGAGATGTTCACTGCCCATAGTGAGAAGTTCACTAATACAAGTGGAAGTTTCACTAATGTTAGTCAAATGTTCACTATGCCAAGTGAGAAGTTCACTATGCCAAGTGAAATGTTCGCTTGGTCAAGTGGAATGTTCACCGAAGGTAGTGAAATGTTGGCGGAAGGCAGGGTAGATGAGAGCCTCTGCTCTCATCTGGTTGAAGCAGAGGCTTCAACCTACCCGGAGCTCTATCTCAATATCGTAAGTTTCTTCGTCTTCTTAACACCATCTACTACAAGTTTCACAAAATATATCCCAGCCGAGAGTCCTCTTGCATCAAAGCTGATATTATAACTCCCAGCTTCTTTCTCCTCATTCACTAATGTCTTTACTGTCCTGCCCGTAATGTCATAAATTTCCAATGAGACTTTGCTTTTAGTGGGTAGGTGATATTTGATAGTTGTGGAATGAATAAATGGATTGGGAGAGATTTCTACTTTGGAATCTGCAATCTGTAATCTTGAATCCTCCTCAATTCCCGTTTCTCCAACATAAACATCATCTACAGAAAAAGAAACACAGCTATATCCCTCACTGAGATAACCTGCACTTGCCCCTGATGAACAATAAAACTTTATCCCACTTACAGTGCCATCCACAAAATTATCTACTAAAGTGGTACCGCTGGCGCTGGTATCAGATGATGATACTGTTGTTTCCCAAATCCTCTGCCATTCTCCATTTATACATAGTTGAATATTGCATATCCCATAATTGCCTCCGCGAGGCCGATAGCCATAACAAAGCATCCAATATCTTACATGTACCTTACATGTAGTAGGATTTTTAATTTCCTTAAAAATCTGATATACATTAGCTTCTCCACTCGTGTTACCCCCACTAGCATCACCACTCCCACCACTAGCACGGGAACTTGTCCTTAAATGACAACGATTCGGTGGTGAGATATCTGAATCGATTTCTTTAACACTTACACTGGAACTTGCAGAACCGTCAGTGGCCCCACGGGTTCTAAGTGTATCCCATGTCCAGCCTGTATCCCAGGGGGTCATATCAAAGCTTGGATTAAATATCAAATTATCTGAACCACAAACATATAATGGGATGCAAAGAATTACAAAACCTAATAACTTTTTCATCTTTTACCCTTTTTAATAATATGCTCCACAAACTTATTTTTGTCAAGTTGTTTTTTCTTTATTGGACAATCTGTGCATTGTTTGGTATGACAATAGTGATGGAAGATGTGAATCATCCCTTGATAATAAATCTCACGGTTGTTCCGCTTGTTCCTGATAGCCATTTTCTTATTCCAACAGAGTATCTTGCTCATCTTTCTCGTTCTGCTATTCTCCGGCAACCTCTTGTAGTTTCTGTAAATTTGAAGCACTTCTTGTTCATCAGCATTACCTTCATAAAGAATTGCCAATACAGGCAAGCATACATTTAGGATAGTTGTCCTTGCACAAGATTTACTAATTCCTCCTTGAGCAATTTTGTTCTCTATTTCTTTCATATTATGAGACAATAGAAAATTAGAAAAACCTTTATCTATTACATCTTTCAAGAAGTAACTTATTCCTTCTATTCGCTTCTCGGGAAATCCAGGGGGCCTGACTTTAAAGAATTGCCATACTTCCTTACGCATAGTTTTTTTAAACTCTTTTTTGATTTTTCCCCATTCACGCTGGAATTTCTCGGAAAGCAAATCCGCAACTCCAAGCAAACTTATCTTTATTATTTCAACTCGTTTATCTCTGGGAGTTCTCAAACTCAAATATCTAAGTTTTGAGATTGGAGCAAGTCTCGCAAGTTCCACGAATGGTGCTTTATTCTTTACATAACCCAGAGATTCCATAATCCCGATATATATTGCTTGTTCCAGTTCATAAACTTTTATTAGTTTCTTAAACTTCTGCTTCCTCTCGTTAAATCTGTTAATTCCCTGAGCTTCAAGAATATCCGTTAATGTCTTAAAAGATACATAAGGACACCTTTCTTTTCCTTCAAGATGTAGCTTCTCATTATAATCCTTTAAGAGTTTAGAGATAGACTTTTTGCTGAACTTCAAAAGTTCAAGAGTGGGGAGTATTCTTCCAGATTGAGTGAGGATATCTTGAGAATTATATTTCCAAACTACATGAAGCAGAACATTATTATACTTTGGGTCAATTTCGTGATGGTGTAGATTCCAGTCATTGCTTAAACGATGGACTTCAACATCTCCTTGGGTCAAGCGGTTATCAAATTTAATAATAGCGTGCTTAAAATCCGGTCCATCTTCTTGGTTCGGAATTCCCGGAGAGAGAATTTCAATTCTCACTCCATCAGTGGTGGCAAGAGGAAGATTTAGAAATTGATTTTCCCAGAGCCATTGTAGAAATTTCTCGCTTAAATTTTTTATCACGAAGTCCACGAAAACTCAAAAACATTAGCACACAGATTCTCGCAGATAAGATAGATTTACACAGATATAATCATTCAAATCTGTGTTTATCTTTTCAATCTGTGCAAATCTGCGTGCTATTTTTATTTTTCGTGCTTTCTGAATTTCTGTGCCTTTCGTGATTATGTTTTAGCTCTTTTTCTTCAAAAGCCATGCTCTCATAAATTCATCAATAGCTCCATCCATTATATCCTGAAGCTTGTGGGTTTCAAATCCGGTTCTGTGGTCACGAACAAGAGTATATGGGCAAAAGACATAAGACCTTATTTCACGCGACCATCCAATTTCATGCTTCTCAGGAAGAGTCTTTTGGAGTTTTTTTTGCTCTTCTTCTTCATATAATTGATAAAGTCTTGACTTTAATACCTTGAGAGCAGTCTGCTTGTTCTGGAATTGACTCCGCTCAGACTGACAGGTAGCAACTGTCTTGGTTGGCAAATGCGTTATTCGGATAGCAGTTGAAGATGTGTTTACATGCTGTCCCCCAGGCCCGCTGGCTCGGAATGTATCAATTTTAAGGTCGTCATCCTTAAGTTCAATCTTTACCTCATCTTCTATAAGAGGGTAAACTCTGCAACTTGCAAATGATGTATGTCTGCGACCTCCAGAATCAAACGGTGAAATGCGAACTAACCTGTGAACTCCTGTCTCACTTTTAAGCCATCCGTATGCATTTTTCCCCTTGATTTCTATGGCAACGTCCTTAATTCCAGCGACTTCCCCCGGGTCATATTGAAGAACTTTTGCTTTAAATCCTTTTCTCTCACACCATTTAAGATACATTCTGAACAACATTGCTGTCCAATCACAAGACTCTGTCCCACCAGCACCGGGATGGATTGCAAGAATTGCGTTGCCGTGGTCACGCTTGGATTTAAAAGCAAATTCAAGCTCTGTTTCTTCTACTTTCTTTTTGAATTTATTAATCTCCTGGATTACATCTTCACCAAGATTTTTAAGCTCTTTTAAGTCCTCATATTCCTTTTGAATCTCCTGGAATTTCTTCACAACCTCTTGACTGCGTGCAAGTTCTTCACCAAGTTTCTTGGCTCGTGGTTTGTCGTCCCAGAATCCGGGCTTTACCATTTCTTTTTGTGTGTGCTCAATTTTCTTTGACTGGAGTTCTATTTCAAGAAACTCTTGCAATCTCTGAATATCAGACTCAAGTTCTTTCACCTTACTTTTTTAAAACATAGGAGAAAGGGAGAATTGTGAGAAACGGAGAACAGAATTTATTTCAATTTCTCCATTTCCTGTTTTCTTCTTTCTCTGTGTTCTCTGTGGTTTATTCAAACTTTACAAATGCAGGGAGTTTTTCCACATTTCGGACACCCATTTTTATATCGGCGGAGAGCGTCCTCCATATCAACCCCAACTATTGAGGCAAGCTCAAATAACCAGGCGGCTACATCAGCAAACTCCTCTTCAAGTCCCTTATTTTTTCGCATTGCACGAGCAAGCTCACCAACTTCTTCTATAAACCAGGTAAATGTTGCTCGCAATTCCCGTTCCACATCCTTTTCATAATATATCTTTTTAATAAGCTCCTGAAACTCTTTTATCTCCATATTAGATTAATAACCACGAGATAATACAAGATTATGAGAACACGAATACCACGAATTCAACGAATTACAACGAATACGATTTATTCGTGTAGTTCGCTTTTTTCGTGTAATTCGTGTTAAAAAAATCTGTGTAATCTGTGGTTTCTTCTTCATTTAAGCCCCGAACTTCTTGAGTTTTAATGCATAAGCAAGCATTAATGGGACTGAGTGAATTGCATTGAATCTTCCAAGCCCACCAATCATACATTCTCTTTCGGTGAACCGAGTAGCTTGGTCTGAGATTACCCACTTAGAATGAAGTAAAAAAGGATTTGGGTGCCAGGAATGAGCTTTTAAGATAGAGGGAGTAGAATGGTCGCCTGTTATTACAAATACATCTGGATTTAGTGAGAGAAATTCTGGAATGTGTTTATCTACCTCCTCAATTTTTCGCACCTTTTCTTTGAAATTCCCATCTTCCCCAAAGCTATCCGTCTTTTTTATATGCACATAGAAGAAATCATATTGCTCCCAGTTATTTTTGAGCGTTTCCATTTTATCTCCTACATTTGCTCCAGTCTCTAATATATCCATCCCTACAAGTTTTGCGAGTCCACGATACACTGGATAAGTTGCAATTGCCACAGGGCTCAACTTAAATCTGGCTTGCATTTTCGGAACACGCTGAATTTTCTCAAAACCCCGCAGAATAATCATATTAGCTGGTGCTTTAAGCAATTCCTTTGCACGTTCTACAAATGCACACACAATACGAGCAGTCTTCCGTGCCGCTGGTGCTAATGCCTCGCATTCAATTGGTTCTTGACCTATTTCTTGAGGGTCTGTCTCTGTTATCTGGTCATCAAGACCTTTTCCTCTGAACACAACAACAAATCTATGTTCCTTGCCAGGGGTGAGCTCAATCTTCACATCCTCAATTTGTGAAATGTTCTGCTGTAGATGAGCACATATTTCTTTGTTAGTTTCAGTAGATATTCTGCCAGCCCTTCTATCTGTTATTACTCCATTTGCATCCATTGTTGCGAAATTACCACGAGCTGCAATATCTTCAGGGTCCAAAATTACGCCAGATCCAAGGGCTTCAAGTAATCCTCTCCCTACTTGATACTGGATTGGGTCATATCCGAAAAGAGATAAATGAGCAGGACCTGAGCCAGGAGTAATTCCACGAGAAACTGGATATGTGAGTCCTGTAATTCCTTGCTTAGCAAGTTTATCCAGATTAGGAGTTCGAGCAGTTTCAAGCTCAGTTTTCCCATTTACAGGCACTCCACCTACTCCATCAAGAACAAGTAGTAATATCTTGGAATCTGATTTTATAGCTAAATCTTCTATCATTCGTATAATGAAGGAATACCTTCTTCGGTCTCTCCTGAAAGACCTAACTTAGCACGAATCTGTTGGTTAAGGAGTTCGCGAACTTTTGATTTATTCTTCTGAATGAAGTTATAATAATCAATACGCTTTAACTTGCTCGCAGAAGCTTTGTCTAAAATAACTGTTACTCTATTATGGAGTTGAAGGGCAGATGCTGGACAATAAGCACTTACCGGACCTTCAAGAGCAGATGCTACTGCGTCTGCTTTTTGCTCACCGTTAGCCAAAAGCAGAATATGTCTGGCGCGCAGAATAGTCCCTACTCCAACTGTAATGGCAAATCGAGGAACATTTTCTATCTTGTCGTCAAAGAATCGGGCATTATCTTCAATGGTTTCCTCAGTTAATGCTTTTAACCTTGTAGTAGAGCCTATGGAAGAACCTGGTTCGTTAAATCCAATATGCCCATCTCGACCGATACCGATAACAGATAGGTCGATACCACCTGCCTTTTCGATCTCATTCTCATACCATTTACATAATTCATCTACGTCAAGGATAATTCCATAAGGAATATGCACATTCTCTGGATTGATATTTATTTTATCAAACAAATGTGTCTTCATAAAATAATGGTAACTTTGTGGATGATCTGGTGGAAGACCCAAATACTCGTCCAGATTAAAGGTAACCATCTTACTAAAGTCTAAACCAGTTTCTTTATGTTTTTTTACAAGTTCTTGATAAG
>JAGMCN010000094.1 GCA_023129235.1 Caldifarciminota bacterium
CTTTGTGGTTCATTTCATAATTTTTATATTTCTACTGCTTACCTGAAAATTTTTCTCTATTTAATTTCTTATGACTCAAGTAATGCCTTTGCTATTTTAGATTTTTGGATAACAGAAGTGCCACCCCAAATCTGACTCACTTTCGCATCCCTGAAATATCGTTCTATCGGATAATCTTTGATATACCCATATCCTCCGTGAACCTGAATTGCATTGATTCCCACAAACATAGCCGCATCTGTAGCACATAACTTTGCAAGTGCCACATCCATTTTCACATCCTCTCCAGTATCATATTTCCGAGCCGCTTCCTGAACAAGCAACTTTGCTTGAGCAACTCTTGTTTTCATATCTACAAGCATCTCCTGAACCAACTGAAATTCACTTATCGGATGCCCAAATTGACGACGCTCCTTTGAATACTTTATAGAATCTTCAAGTCCCGCTTGCCCTATGCCTATTGCAAGCGAAGCGACACCAAGATTCGCAAAATTAAACGCCTCTTCTATAATCTTTTCTCCATTCCCTTCACCACCAAGCACATCATCCTCATTCACTCGCACATCCCGCAATTTCAAATTACACACACCTGCCGATTTCATCCCCAGAACATCGATATTCTCAGTTATTTCAACCCCTTCACTATCCCTCTTAACCAGAAAAGCCGTAACGCTCTCGCCAGTCTTGGCAAAGACAATAAACAAATCTGCCACCTCACCATTTGTAATAAAGCTCTTTTCTCCTGAAATTACATAACCTCCATCTATCTTCTTTGCTTGTGTTTTAATATCTTGCCCTGAATTCTCCTCTGCAAGACAAAAAGCCCCTATCGTCTCACCGATTGATAATGAGCCAAGCCATTTTTTCTTCTGCTCCTCTCCCCCATACTTGAGAATAGGAAGCTCAACAAGAGCATTATGGGCTACAAGAATCATACCCACTGAACCTAAAGCTCTTGACAGTTCCTCAATAACTATACAATAACTAACTGCATCAAGGACCGCTCCCTCATATTGTTCAGGCACAACCATCCCTAAAAACCCAAGTTCCGCAAGCTTCTTAATTATATCTTTAGGAAAACTCTCGGACTTATCAAGCTCACCTGCAACTGGCTCAAGTTCACTTTTCATGAACTTCCTCACCATATCTTGAATAAGTTTCTGCTCAGCAGTTAAATTCATAGGATTTATACTTTATTATACTTTCATAAGAATTGTCAAGGAAAATAGTTTAACCACAAAGACACAAAGAAAAACATTGGCACACAGATGAACACTGATTGAAATGATAAACACAGATTTTGAATAAATTTTTCTGTGGAAATCTGTTTTATCTGTGAATATCTGTGTGCAATTTTTTATTAGTGTGAATTCGCGGTTCCATAAAGTAGTTAATCTTCCGAGTTAAATGTCCCGCAGATAACTTCAAGTTGTTGTAGCCATTTCCACTTCTTTTCTCCGGGAGCAAATATATGGAAATCTATTACATAAAATCTTCCTTCTTTCCAGAAAAAGTAAGTCCTGAAAGGACCACCCATAACTTTCTCATCGTTTTGCCAGATACCATCAAGCTTGCCAGCCCTTACACCCTGAAATTCCACCCAGTAAAACTTTGTTAGCTCCTTCTCCACAAAATCCCCATCATAATAATTAGCTCCAATTTCATCTCGTATCCTAATAGCTTGAGTCTTATTTAGCTCTGCTTTCGGCTTTGCTTCCCAATATATTGAGATAATCCTATCGGGCCTGTGATGAATGAATTCCACAAATCCAAATCCCTCCTTCGCAACCATCCAATGCTTTGGAATCCTGATTGAGAATCCATATTTTGATTGGAGCTTCTGCGACAAATCTTCCTGATACCCAGCTTTATACAAAGATTCCTTAATTCTCTTTCTCGCCCCTTCTGCAAAATAATTAAATATCAACTCCGAATTATCATCCAGAACTTCTTTTAATTTATACAGGGTAGGTCCTGCTATAACCAAAACCCATTGCCCCGATACAAATAGCCCCTCACTCCCAAAAACATAAGATTCCCCTGCCAAAAGCTTCTTGTGGGAGCTTGGAGCTAAAACTGAATCAATAAGTGCATCCCCAATAAGCCCAAGAATCAAACAATTCCTGCGATACAGGAATTCCGGAAACTCATCTGGAGTTATATGCCTGATATTAAAAATATGCTCTGTAGTCGGAGTATTAATAACTCTCTCAAGAGTCTGGATAAGTAAGGACTCAACTTCCGAGTAAGCTTTCGGCTCACTTACCACAATAATCTCTGTTGACTTCCCTACAGCCCTGTGAGGTTTATATTCCGATGTGCATCCAAAACACAAGAAAATAGAAATTAAAATTCCCATCTTATACATAACACGAACTATTACAGCATTTAGCATTCAGCATTCAAAAAATCATCACGAAGACACGAAAAGACGAAATCACGAAAAAATCAATTCCTTTATTCATAACAAACTTCATCTTTTCAATATTCCGTGCTTTCGTGATAAAAAAGTAGTTCTTGAATACATTTCTATATCAATCACTCTTACTTAAAAAGCATCTTACTTTTTCAATATCATAAGTTATTTCACATTCCGGCAAAGAAGCAAGAAATTTCCTTCCATAATACTTTTTCCTTATTCTTGTGTCAAGTATAGCAACTACACCTCTATCTGTGCATCTCCTTATCAACCTCCCAAAACCTTGCTTTAATTGTATTACTGCCTGTGGCAATTGATACTCCATAAATGGATTCCCCTTATTTTCAGCTATCCACTCTGCTCTTGCTTCTGTGATTGGAGAATCAGGCACCTCAAATGGCAATCTGGTTATAATCACCATACTAAGTGCCTCTCCGGGAACATCTACTCCTTGCCAGAAACTTTGCACTCCAAACAAAATACTTGGGGTTTTCTTAAACCTTTCAAGAAGTTCATCTCTTGATGCTTCTCCTTGTTTTAAGTAGTGACGGGTTTCAATCCCGCCCTTACAAATCACAAGCTCATACACTTCATTCATCAATCTAAAACTTGTAAATAAAACAAGAATTCCTGAACTTTGTGGAGTTATTTGAACAAGCTTCTTTATCTCACTTGCAACAAATTTGGAGTAATCCTTATTTCTCGGGTCAGTTCCATCACGAGGAATATAAAGAATCGCATTCCGTTTGTAATCAAAAGATGTGGACAACAATAACTCCTCTCTATCTTGAAGCCCTATACGGTCTGCAAAGAAATTAAAACTCTTATCCACAGTCAAAGTAGCTGAGGTAAGGACAATCGGAATATCGGAGTCAAAAACATATTGCTCCATCCACGGAGCAACAATTATGGGCGCAGTATTAATAGATACACGAGATGCCCTGCTGCGAGAAATGTCTCCTGACCTTGATGCCCGTCTTGCAACTTCCATCCAATAAACTGAATCCTCAACGGATTGGTTCAAAAACTCTCCAAGTTCTACATCCAGAAACTTGCATCTCGCAATATATCTCCCGAGTTCTTCTACTTCTTCTTCATCTTCTGCACTCTTTCTTAAGCTCTTGAGCACCCGAGAAATAGCATCCAACTTAGGCGAGATTGAATTGGACACAACTCCTTTTTCTCTTATCCGCCGCACTTTTTCATCTCCTACAGTCTCTAAAACTCTTTTGAAAAAGTCCTTTTTTGCACCACGAGCATCGGTTATAGCCCGACTTAAATCCCTATCTCTTATTTCTCTCTCAATCGTATTTAGGAAAAAGTCTATCGTGTAGTTTGAAATATGAATCCCGAAATACAAAGTTGCCACTTCTTCGATATCCTGCGCCTCATCGAATACAACAGCATCATATTTAGGCAATACTCTTTTTCCACTAACAATATT
>JAGMCN010000095.1 GCA_023129235.1 Caldifarciminota bacterium
GGCTTGAAATCCTTATTGTAGTGCTTGTAGGTGCATTAATATGGATACTCGGTCACCCCCAGTATGAAGAAAAAGATAAAATAAATAAAAGATACCAGGTGAGAGTAAATATGTACACTCTCAGAAAGGCAGTTGAAAATTATGCGGCTTATAATGAGGGTAAATTTCCCAACTCTCCACAGGATTTCAAAGAACTTTATACTCCTCCATTAAATCCATATCAAAAGAAGTCAATAAACCAGGAAGATATAGTGATATTTCAATACTCTTCAAAAGAAGAACCCAAAAATCAATCTCCTGACTCTCAAAATGGCAAAATCCACGGACCCCCGGGTGGACTCGCTTACGGATACTTTATTGCTGAAGAAGATACACTTCCTTGTGCTTATGGAATATTAGGGTTTGATAATAAAGGAGTCCCTCTTGCAGAAAAACTTCCCTCCGGAGAAACGAAAATCTTTGTCCTCTACGAATAATTTCGTGAGTCGTGACCGTAGTTCGTGGTTGTAGAAAAGACTCTCACGAACACGAATCATCAACACGAAACACGCTTTTTGCATTTTGAGATTTGACTTTTGAATTTTCATAATACCCCTGGTGGGACTCGAACCCACACCGTCGGTTCCGGAAACCGATACTCTATCCCTTGAGCTACAGGGGCACCATCAAAAATTAAAATTCAAGTAGAATGCTAATTAAAGACTTGCTGATAGACACCTCGCGAGTAATGCATTTCTCATTAAAACTCGCGTAGTGATAGGTCCAACTCCGCCAGGGACAGGAGTTATTAGACTCGCTTTTGGCTCAACCTCATTGAAATTCACATCTCCTACAAGTTTGCCGTCATTCATATTTACTCCAACATCTATCACAACTGCCCCCTGTTTTACCATCTCAGCACCTATAAGCCAGGGATGTCCAGCCGCTGCTATCAATATATCTGCTTCCCTTGTATGAGCAGAAAGGTCGTGAGTCTTAGTGTGACATACAGTTACAGTGGCATCAACACCACGCTGGATTAACATTATGGCTAATGGCTTGCCTACTATATTGCTTCTTCCTATTATTGTTACTCTCTTCCCGCGTATTGTAGTATTTGTGCGATTTAAAATCTCAATAACTGCTTGAGGAGTGCAGGGATTAAATCTTGGGACTCCGAGAAAAAGGAAACCTAAATTAATGGGATGCAGGCAATCAATATCTTTTTCTGGCAAGATTGAGGTAATTACTTGTTGCTCATTAATATGTGAAGGAAAAGGTCTCCCAATGATAATCCCATCTTTTTTGGAGTTCAGCCCAGAGATTACATCTTTTACTTCTTCCGTGTTACTCTCTTCTGACAAACTAACGATTTCTACTTCTATTCCGAGTTTCTCTCCTACCCTCTGGATACTCCTCATATAAGACTTTGTTCCTTCATCTGCTCCAACAATTACTGCTGCCAATTTCGGAGTTCCAAGCTCCTTGAGCTCTTCTTTCATTTCAAGCTCAATTTGGGTTGCTAAATCTCTTCCATCAATTATCATTTTATGATTAATGACTGTTGACTATAGACTGTGAACTGTTAACTGATTTCATTTTACTCTTTCTATATAATTACCCGTTCGGGTATCCACTTTAACTATCTCACCTACGGTTATGAATAATGGGACTTTAACACTTGCTCCTGTCTCAAGTTTAGCTGGCTTAAGACCTCCGGATGCTCTTGCATCTTTTATAGGAGGTTCGGTTTCCACTACTTGAAGTTCACAGAAATTAGGAAGCTTCACTTCTATTATTTCTTCTTCTATACTAATAAATTTTACGAGCTTATTTTCTTTTAAATATTTTTGGGCATCTTTGAGAAGCTCAGCTGATAAAGACATTTGCTCATAACTCTCGGGGTTCATAAAATAATAAAGTTCTCCTTCTTTGTAAATATATTGCATTGAGTGTTCCTCAACTCTCACGATTTCCACAGATTCACCTGCTGTCAGAGTTTTCTCAAGCACTGCCCCAGTGCGTGAATTTTTAAGTTTCAGGCGAACAAAAGCACCTCCTCTACCAATCTTAATATGTGCAAAATCTATGACCGTAAAAAAGTCGTTGCCGAACTTTAAGGTAGTTCCTCTTTTAACATCCTGCGTCTTCGCCATTATTTATTTTACTACAATCATTTTACTTGTCTTTTTGCCATCTGCATTGAGAACACAATAATAAACTCCACTCGGAACTTGCTTCTCTTTATCATCTTTAGCATCCCAGACCACTTCGTTAATTCTACCCAGCTTTAGCTGAGGGTTCGGAAATTCTCTGATAAGTCTTCCAGAAATGTCGTGAATCGTTAAAGAGACAGTTGTTAGTTGTTGGTTTTTAGTTGTTAGATTCTTTGACAACTGATAACTGATAACTGTTGACTGAACAAATGGATTCGGATAAACCTCTAATCTGGAATCTGCAATCTGTAATCTTGAATCCATATCTTCCACTCCCTGTCCACAAATGTCAGTTACTGTAATTGAAGGAGAACTAACCTCAAGTGTGCAAACCTTGCTGATAATTGATGGAGAAGAAGTATCAGGAATTACTGAATTAACATTAATACTATCTGTCACATCACTTACAATTGGACTACAATCTTGAATTGGACAGCTCGCATCCATTGAACCATCTGCCTCAAGCTTAACTACCAAAAAATCATCCTCGTTTGTCCCAAATGATGTGGTGTAGCCCGTAACTATATAGCTATTATCCGAAGTCTGTGAAATAGACGATGCTTTTTCGTAGTCTGTGCCACCAAAAGTTTTAGACCAAATAATATCGCCTATTGAATCTAACTTAATAATCGTCACATCATCTTTACCTACACCAAGAGAATTAGTCCAACCAGCAACTACATAGCCAGTATCAAAAATGGGGGAAACAGAAAAAGCCCAATTACGACCTGAACCGCCATAAACTTTAGACCAAATAATATCACCAAGAGAATCTAACTGAATTAACCAACAATCAGACCTATTATCACCATAGTAGCTCCATTTGCCTGCAAGCATATAATTTCCGGAAGAATCTTCACAAACAGAAAGTGTAACATCATGGTCACCACCATCAAAAGTTTTGCTCCAATCAATATTACCCAAAGAATCTAATTTAATTACCAAACAATCAGTATCAGAATCATTTCCAGTAAGTCCTGCAATTATATATCCACCGTCAGAAGTTGGAGAAAGAGAAGTGAGAATATCCAAATTATTGATATCGAAAGTTTTACTCCAACTAACATTACTTGAAGAATCTAACTTAATCACTGAACCATGACTCCCTGCAATTATATACCCACCGTCAGAAGTTGGAGAAATAGAGACCGCTCCATCATGGAGAGTATCACCAAAGGTTTTAGCCCAGAGCACATTGCCAAGCGAATCTAATTTAATTACTAAAAAATCACTGGAACCTGCACCAAAGGAGCGGGTCTCACCTGCAACTATGTAGCCATTATCCTGAGTTTTTGAAACAGAGTAAGCTATCTCACTACTATCTCCTCCGAAAGTTTTTGCCCACTTAATTACACCTGCTGAGTCTAACCTGATAACCAAAAAGTCATTCTTACCTGCTCCATAGGAGTGAGTTTCTCCTGCCACTATGTAGCCATTATCTGAAGTTTGCTTAACAGAGTAAGCATAATCAGTACTGTCTCCTCCAAAAGCTTTTGCCCAGCTATCTGCATATAGGGGCAATTCATAAGTTGTCCCTACTAAAATTCCCATAAAAATTATATATAAGGTTCTCATTTTCTCCTTCTTTTCAATTATTTATCCCATAATTCAGAAATGTCAAGAGATAAATCAAGAACTCTTGGCTTGACACTACATCGCTTTCTGATAAGATATTTTATATGAAGAGAGTATTCGTTCTTACATCAATTGAGCGAGCATTTTATTCTTCCACGATAGAATACCAATTACTTGAGCCAATTATAGAAGTAGCTAAACAGAGCGGGAATAAATTTATATATCTTGGGCTTGTACCAATTACTTTTTGGATTTCAAGAAAAGAACCCTATAAAAGTTTTAGAATATTTAGAGAAAACAGAAAAAGAATCAAGAAGTGGCTTGACTCAAATCATATAGAAGCAAATTTTATCCCTATTCTCTTTCCAATTTGGCATAAGGATTTTTACTTGAGAATCCATTGGCTCATTTTATATGCAATTAGTAGCTTCCCTATAATTTTGTGTATTCTCATCTGGAAAAGGATTAATCTTATTCACTCGAGAAATTATCCGGCTACTCTTTTGGCTTTTTTTGCAAAAAGTGTGCTCGGCATCCCATATAATTTTGATATGCGAGACCTTTACCCAGAAAAAGGTATAGAAGCAGGTATGTTTGGCAAACTCGCAACTCGCAACTCGCAACTCGCAACTCAAAAGTCGTGGAGTTATAGATTATGGAAATCTATAGAATATAAGCTTCTTCAAGAAGCAAATTATGTTATTACAACATCCGAACCTTTTAATAAATATGTGAACTCAAAACTCAAAACTCAAAACTCAAAACTCAAAGTGATTCCGAATTGTGTGAATACTCAACGGTTTAAGCCTGACAAAGAAAAACGAGAAGAAATTAGGACTAAATATGGTATTACTAATAAATTTGTTTTGATACATTCAGGAACTTTTGGGACAGAGCAGGATATTCCTTTAACTTTCAGGTATTTTTCAAAGTGGAAAAAACTTGATAAATCAAATTCCTATGGCATAGAAAATGCACATCTTGTTATATTGTGTGGGACCAAAGAGTTTTTACCTAAAATCCGAAAAATATTGATGAACGAAGGGGTTAAAAAAGAAGATTATACACTAATAAATCCTCTGCCAGGTGAAGTTCCGGATTATCTTTTACTTGGAGATGTGGGATTACATCTTGAATCTATAGCAATTGCCACTCCTTATGGCATTGCAATAAAAGATGGGGAATATCTTGCATCAGGGCTACCAGTAATTTGCACTCCCTGGCTTCGTGGGATTACTCCATTTATAGAGAAATATAAAGCAGGAATTGTGATAGACCCAAATCTGCATTCGGCTGAACTTGAGTTGTATCTCCTGAAAAACTATGAAGAATTAAGGCAGGGAGGGCTCAAATTAGTGAATGAGGTCCTCTCACTATCTCATTGTATAAATAGTTTATCTGATATTTACAAATGAAAATATCCTTGGTCATACCGTCGTTTGGGATGACACGTAAATTGAGGGAATGTCTTCAGGCACTCAACCATCAGACTGTGCTTCCAGAAGAGGTAATAGTAGTTTCTCCAGAATATATGCAGTTCTCGGAGTTTCGTTTTGAACTAAAGGAGGTTAAAACAAAAGATAGTAGCCGAATTTCAACTGCTTTAAATTTAGGAATTAATCTTGCGAGTCAGGAAATCATTTGCTTTACAGACCCTGATACTCTTCCTCCGTCGGATTGGATTGAGAAAATTATAAAGGTATATGAAGCAAATCCAGAACTTGGTGGATTGGGAGGAAGAGACCAAATTTATAGAAATGGAGAATTGATTCCACTCAATAAAGTTAAGGAAGTAGGAAAATTAACCTGGTTTGGGAGGATAATCGGGAATCATCATGAATCCTTTGGAGAAGTTCGGGAAGTGGATTTTTTAAAAGGGTGTAATATGAGTTTCAGGAAGAAACTTATTGAAAGCATTGATAATGAACTTATTGGATTTTATCGTTGGGAACAGGATTTATGTTTTAAAGTAAAGCTTCAAGGATATGGACTTTTGCATAACCCTGAGATATGGGTTGCTCATATGAAAGGAGAAGAGGAATTTAGTTTGGGACGCTTTTTCGCATTTTCTCATAACACAACTTACATTTTGCTTAAATATCTTGGTCGGCGGAGGAAGATTATCTTTTTATTATATACTTTTCTTGTGGGACAAAGAGAGAATCTTGGGTTTTTGAGAAGTGCGTTACTTCCAATTTCTTTAAGGAATTTTGACCTTCTGATTACTTGCTTATTAGGCAAAATAAGAGGAATTACAACTTTTTTTAAGAATCGCCAAGTTCTTTAATAAATCTTCGGGGGTTTTCACAGGTATGGCACCAAGAGTAAGTATTTCCTGTGCCATTGGGTTAGGCGAACGAGTTGTTTCTTTGTCTATAAACAATAGCTTGCCCTGACGAATTGCCCAACGTGCTGTTAATAGTGTTCCACCTTTTATCCCTGGCTCAATTACAAGAATTGCATCTGATAATCCTGAAGTCAGACGATTCCTTAATATTGCTTGTGCGGTGCTCCACCCAGCAAGAGGGAAGAATTCAGATAAAATTGTTCCACGAGCAAAAAGCTCATCTTTCACCTCCCAAAATTCTCTATGGACTCTAAAATTGAAAACTCCTGTTGGGAGAACCATTATCGTATGCCCTTTACCTTTAATCGCACCAAGATGAGCATAAGTGTCAATTCCCTTAGCATAACCTGAAACAACTGTGAATCCTGAATCTACAAGTTTACAGGCGAATCCAAATGCCTTTCCCTGCCCTTCTTGAGAAGATAGACGAGCCCCGATTATAGCTATATTGCAGGTTTTTGTTGGCAAAGCTCCATAAACATAAATTAGTGGAGGTGGATTCGGGATACGAGTGAGGCGAAGCGGATATTCTGAATCATAGATTGTTATTACTCTAAATCCTCTTTGTTTGAGTGTAAAAAGGATACGCTCTGTCTCTCCTAAATCATTTTTAGATTCAAAGATTAAATCAATTA
>JAGMCN010000096.1 GCA_023129235.1 Caldifarciminota bacterium
GTGCGATTTATAACTTTCTGGGAAAAAGGGAGAAGACTTTACATCGCAGGAATTTTAAGGATTGTATTTGCTATCATCCTTCTGTTTTCTGCTTCACAGTGCAGGGCTGTCGGAGTTGTACTTGCATTTGGTATATTATTTCTTATAGGAGGTATTATTATTTTTACTCTCGGATTGAAGAAACTGAAATCAATTCTTAAGCGGTGGTCTCAAAAGTCCCCACTTGTTTTTCGCCTTCTGGGTATTGTCACCCTGGGCATCGGCATACTCCTCCTCTATTCCGTATAAGACTATCCCCTTTTTTAAAAGTATAGTACAGAGCGTTTTTGCGCTTAAAATCTTCCTATCTTGTGACTCTTTTCAGTTATCAAGGTAGTGTAGCCCTTTATGGGCGTTATAAATCGAAGATGAATTTTTTTGGTACTTGGGGATTATTTACTTGACATGCATAGACGCACATAGTATAGTTAACTTTGAGAGAAATAGAGAAGCGACTAGAAAGAATTTGGATAGAAGTTTTGACAATACCGAAGTCAAAAAAAGGAGGGAAGGTTATGCAATTCAGGGAAGATCTTGTAAGGGGGAGTATAGTGCCGATAGTGCTGCAGCTTTTGAGAGAAAAGGCAATGTACGGTTATGAGATTGCAAAGATGGTGAATGAGCGTACGGGTGGAAAGCTTGAATGGAAAGAGGGAACACTCTACCCTGCTCTTCATCGCCTTGAGTCCAATGGATATGTTTCATCAAAGTGGGAAGAAGCTCCATCAGGGAAGAATCGCAAGTATTATGTGCTTACAAGGAAAGGAATGGCTGAACTTGTGACCAGAACGGTTGAATGGAAAGAGTTTTCCTATGCAGTCAATTCGGTTCTCGCAGTAGCGCGATGAGTGTAGAGGTAGATATGGAAAGAATAGATAAATATGTCAGTTCCCTTACAAATCGCTTTCGGATGGACCGTGAACTCCATATGGATGTTAAGAATGAGCTGAAGTCACATCTTGAGGATAAGGTAAGTGAGAACATGGCTTCCGGAATGAGTGAGGAAAAGAGTATTGAAGAAGCACTTAAGCAATTTGGTCCACCTGAAGAACTTGCAAACCAGATATGGAAAGCAAATATCAGGAGGATGCGAATGCGCTCAGTAGTAAAGTGGGCACTTCGTGTAACTCTTGGTCCTGCAGCAATTGCTTTTACTATTTTTCATTTTATTTCTTCTTTTTGTATTGATACTAATATCCTTTTGGGTCAGCTTACTCTTACACAAAGCCAGGAGAATTTAATAGTTCGCACCTTAAGCGTGTTATCTAATAAGCTTGCAAAGAGTACAGATTCGATAATTTCTACCTTAGAAACAAGACAGCAAAAAAATCTGACTGATGATGAGCGTTTCATATTAAATGCAGATGCGGAAGCAATAGCAAAAAGATTCCCGAACAATCCGGTTTACTGTGCCAATGATATTCTGGTATATCTTTCAAAAGATAGAGGTAAAAGAAGCAACAAAGATTCAAAGGAATTTTCTGAGATACTTTCTAAACTAAATAAAGGTGAAAATCTTGAGCCGGAAAATTCTTTCTATAATTACTTAAAAGCAGGTATTCTTATGAGTGCATCTTCAGGTTTAGAAAAGAATCCGGGTAGTAA
>JAGMCN010000097.1 GCA_023129235.1 Caldifarciminota bacterium
TTTATCCGGGGTCAAAGATTCTTTGCCTATGCATATTTTTCTTTTTTGTGAGACGTATTGCACTTCCTGCTTTTTTATTTCTTGGGTTCTGGATAGTGTGGCAGGTGTTTTCACAGTTGACCATAGGAACGGCGTCAAATGTTGCGTTTTTAGCTCATATTGGGGGCTTTTTTATAGGATTTTTTGGAGTAAGGTGGCTAAAAATACGAAAAGGGGAAGGATGGAGGATATAGAAATTCGAAAATCAAATATCAAAATGCAAATTGAAAAATAAGAGAGTACTATGAGGATGAAAGTTGTTGGGATGATATTGTGTTTTTTGCCTCTTAGTCTATGTGCTGATTGGGAGCCAGATGTGAGGTTGACTAATTACATTAACTCTGATTATGGCTCATATAACAATGCGTGGACAATAGCAGTATGGGATACGATGGTTCATATAGTGTGGGAACATTCCAGTGTAGGTAATTGGATTTATTATATAAGGTCTACCAATTCTGGAGAAAGTTTTGAGCCTGATACTCAGCTAACTCCACCATATTCTCACCATCCTTCAATAGCAGTCCAGGATTCAATTGTTCATGTAGTATGGGAGGATCACAACAACGATGAGATATATTACAAGAGGTCAGTAGATAATGGAGAGAATTGGGAGCCTGATATAAGGTTATCTAATGATCCTGCTATCTCATGGTATCCCTCGATAGCAATTTGTGACACGACGGTTCATGTTGTGTGGTATGACAAACGAGATGATGAGATATATTACAAGAGGTCAGTGGATAATGGGAAGAATTGGAAGAATAGTGAAAGGTTAAGTAACAGTCCTAGTGGCTCAAGCTATCCTTCAATAGCAGTGCATGATTTAATGGTTCATGTAGTGTGGACAGACTGGCGAGATGGCAAACCGGAGATATATTACAAGCGTTCGGTGGATAATGGAGAGAATTGGGAACCTGATATAAGGTTATCTGATGTTCCCAATATTTCATGGTTCCCTTCTATAGGAGTGTGTGATACCATAGTGCATGTGGTGTGGCATGATAATCGAGCCAACTATGAGATATATTACAAGAGATCAATAGATAATGGGGTAAATTGGGGAATTGATACAAGGTTAACTTGGGCTCCTGATACATCATATAATCCTTCAATAGCAGTTCGTGATAGTGTAATTCATGTAGTGTGGTGGGACAAACGAGATGGTAACCGGGAGATATATTACAAGAGGTCAGTGGATAATGGCGAGAATTGGGGGCTTGATGAAAGGTTAACTTATGATTCTACTCTTTACCGGTGGTATCCATCTGTGGCATGCTGGGATTGTCCTTATGATGTTCATGTGGTATGGACAAATTATGATACGACCTTCTCTTTTTGGTGGGGAAAAGAAATACATTACAAAAGGCATAAATGTGAACCTCAAGGAGTAGAAGAAATAAGTGAGGAATCACAAATTGAGGGTTATAGGTTGCAAGTGGTGAAAGGGACTGTTTATCTTTTTACTCCTGATGATTTAAAGGTGGATGTAAGAGTTTATGATGTTTGTGGTAGAGTTGTGGATGTTTTAAATAAGCCAAGAGGTGAGCAAAAATTGATTTGGAAGAATAAAGGAGCGTCTGGGGTGTATTTTTTTGTGGTTGAGTTTGGGAAGGAGAAGATTAGGTTGAAAGCTATTATTTTTTAGAATGCAAAATTATGGGGGTGAGTGATGAGTGAGATTATATCATTAAGAGCGAGAGAGATATTGGATTCAAGAGGCAACCCGACAATTGAAGTAGAATGCGAGCTTGAGTCTGGAGCTGTAGGTGTTATGGCTGTTCCGAGTGGAGCGTCAAAAGGAGCGTATGAAGCAATTGAACTTAGAGATGGTGATGAAAGATATGATGGCAAAGGAGTAAATAAGGCAATCCAGAATGTAGTTGAACAAATAGCAAAAAGGATTATAGGTATAGATGCTATGAATCAAACTGAGCTTGACAGAACTTTAATTGAGCTTGATGGGACTCCAAATAAATCAAAGCTTGGGGCAAATTCGTGTGTAGGAGTATCTCTTGCCTGTGCTGAAGCTCAAGCAATTGAGCTTGAAATTCCGCTTTACAAGTGGTTGGGAGGTGTTGATGCTTGTATTTTGCCTGTGCCTATGCTAAATATCGTAAATGGAGGAATGCATGCCGATAACAATCTTGATATTCAGGAATTTATGTTAGTGCCGGCAGGAGGTAATAACTTTAAAGAATCATTAAGAATGGGAGCAGAGATTTTCCATAAGTTAAAAAAGATTCTTAAAGCTGAAGGGCTTTCCACTGGAGTTGGAGACGAGGGAGGATTTGCTCCAAATCTCCAGACGAACCGAAATGCCTGTGAGTTTATTATCCGTGCAATAGAGTCTGCTGGCTATAAGCCCGGCAAAGACGCATTTATTGCACTTGATTGTGCGGCTTCAAGCTTTTATCAAGATGGAAAGTATGTAATAGAAAACAAAAGTTTATCAAGTCGGGAGCTTATAAACTTTTATGAAGACTGGGTTAGTAGTTTTCCAGTTATTTCAATTGAGGATGGACTTGCAGAAGATGATTGGGATGGATGGAAAGAGCTAACCGAGAGACTTGGCAAAAGGATTCTTTTGGTTGGTGATGACCTTTATGTAACTAATATTGAGAGACTTAAAAAAGGGATTGAGCTTAAATCATCAAATGCAATATTGATTAAGCCGAATCAGATAGGCACTTTAACAGAGACGCTTGAATGTATAGAATGTGCGAAGCGAGCTGGATTTAAGTGTATAATTTCACATCGGAGTGGAGAGACTGAATCTACATTTATATCACATCTTGCTGTAGGAACTGGAGTAGGGCTTATGAAATCAGGAGCACCATCCCGAGGTGAGCGGATAGCAAAATATAATGAGCTAATTCGGATAGAAGAGGAGCTTGGAGAAGGAGCTCAGTATCTTGGAGTGGATGCCTTTAGGTTGTGAGAATGCAGAATTCAATAATAGTGTGAATGCAAAAAAGTGTGAATCTAAAGAAAATAGTAACGATTTTATTCTGGCTGGGAGTTATTTATTTTCTTGTTTTTTCTAAGCATGGGCTTATAAAGATAATTCATCTTGAGTGGCAGGTTCGGAAAACTCAAAATGAGATAAGAATTTTAGAAGCAAAGGAAGTAGTTATGAAACGAGAGGTCCGATTACTTAAATCAGATACAGCGTATATCAATAGGGCAGCTCGCGAGAAATTTGGAATAGAATGAAAACATTAGTAAGCAGATTTATCCGCTGAATCCGTTTACTTAAATACTTACTGGAGGGTATAAAAATGGATAAGATTGTAGTGTATGCGGGGACATTTGACCCAATTACAAATGGGCATCTTGATATAATGAAGCGAGCCGTTAAGTTATTCAAGAAACTCGTTATCCTTGTTGTAGCTCATACTGAGAAATCGCCTCTATTTTCTCTGGAGGAGCGTATGAAATTTATTCAAGAGGCAACCAAAGAATGTAAAGGAATAGAAATTGATTCATTCGATGGTTTGTTGATGGATTATATGAAGAAAAAAGGGGCAAATATAGTGATAAGGGGACTTCGTGCGGTATCGGATTTTGACTATGAATTTCAGTTGGCTCAGTTAAACCGTAAGCTTTATTCAGAGGTAGAAACAGTTTTTGTTATGCCAAGCGAGGAACATTTCTTTTTATCAAGTTCTATGTTAAAGGAGATTGCCTCATATAGAGGAGATGTTTCCTTATTTGTTCCGAAAATTGTAAGTGAGGCACTGAAAGAGAGATTTTGTTCAAAATGAGTTTTGCAGGGGCGTTCAATTAAACGCCCCTGCTGTAAAGCTATTTGATGAAAAAGATTGACCTGCATATTCATACTACTTTTTCTGATGGCACTTTATCTCCTGAGGAGGTAGTGAGACTCGCAAAAGAGAAAGGGCTTTCTGCTGTTTCAATAACTGACCATGATGAAATTGGAGGAATTGAGCTTGCAGAGAAAGTGGGAAAGGAATATGGAATTGAAGTGATTCCGGGTGTTGAGTTATCCGCAAAGAGAGAAGATAAAAGTATTCATATACTTGGTTATTTTATAGACTTGCATAATCAGAAGTTGATTGATTTTCTTCGATATATGCAAGGTGCGAGACTGAAAAGAGCTAGAAAAATTATCCTCAAGTTAAATGAGCATAATATAGATATAGAAATGAAGGATGTTTTGAAGTATTCTGGACATACTGGAATTGGCCGTCCTCATATAGCGGAGGTGCTTATAGAAAAAGGGGTAGTAAATAACTTTCAAGAGGCATTTTATAAGTATCTGGGAGATGGGAAATCGTGCTATGTTTCAAAAGCTGATATATCAACTAAATCAGTGATAGAACTTATTAAGAATGCAAGTGGTATTGCTGTTCTTGCTCATCCATCATCTGGTGGTGTTAATAAATTTATCCCAGAGCTTGTGAGTGAAGGCATTGAGGGCATAGAGACCTGGTATCCATCGCATTCCGAGAATGATATTAAGAAATATTTGAACTTAGTAGATAAGTATAATCTTGTGCCGACAGGAGGGTCTGATTGCCATGGCGATAGAGGAAGGCATCCTAAAATAGGAGAATTCTGGGTGGAATATGAAGTATTAGAGAAATTAAAAATCAAAAGTCAAAAATTAAGGAGGTAAAGTGGGAATTGTTTGTCTTTTTTTTCTTTTATCCTTTTCTGCGGAGAACGAGCCTCAGAGGTTAGTTGAGATTCCGATTGTGCATCATAATGAGGTTTATAAACTCAACAAATTGAAAATAACAATTGTTGATGCAGGTAGCAAATATGTAAGGGCGATTCTTTCTGATGAGGAGATAATAAGGGTTGAGGGGTTAGGGTATAAGGTGAAAGTTATTTATGAGGATTATACACAAAAAGCGAAAGACCAGCTTGAGAAAGACGGTTATCACTCTTATGCTGAGGTTATTACTGAGATGACTAGCGTAGCAGAAAGTTATCCCGATATAACTTTCCTTGATACCATAGGTTATTCAGTTGAAGGGAGACTTATTCTCGGGCTAAAGGTTTCGGACAATGCAAATATTCATGAGTTTGAGCCTGGAATTAGATTTACGGGATGTCATCATGGAAATGAGCATATTGCAACAGAAGTTGTCCTATACCTAATTCATTGGCTTACTGGTAACTATTCTATAGACCAATTAGCAAAAGAGCTTGTTGATACTCGGGAAATATGGCTTATTCCGATGGTAAGTCCGGATGGTGTTTATTACAGCACAAGACATAATGCAAATAATGTTGACCCGAATCGTGATTATGGTTATATGTGGGAAGGGGATGGCAATAGCCCGTCTCCATTTTCACAGCCAGAAACTCAAGCTATGAGGAAAAATGCTCTAAATAATAGATTTGTGCTTGGATTTGATTATCATTCGGTAGCTACCTATGTTAACGCTTTATGGGATTATTCGCCGATTTTCTCACAGGATGATACAATAATGATGGATATTGGTGGTGAATATGCAGATTCTACTGGATATACCTTAATTCGTGGTTGGTATTGGTATTCTATTCATGGAAGTTGTCAGGATGCGATGTATGGATGTGAAGGAATTCTTGATTATACAATAGAGACGCCTGAGCCACTTGATCCTACGCCAGTTTGTGAGAACAATCTTGGAGCGATGTTCCGTATGATACAAAGAGCTGGGGATGTTGGAGTTGCAGGGATTGTAACAGATTCAGTTACTGGCAAGCCATTAAATGCAAAAATAGATATAGAAGAGATTCATTGGCCAATTTATACGGACCCAAGACTTGGGGATTATCATCGTGTTTTGTTGCCGGGAACATATACGATTAAAATAGAGGCTAATGGTTATGAAACAAAAGTAATCCCTGGGGTAGTAGTAAGTGATTCAATTACAAGATTAGATGTTGGCCTTGTATCTAATGATAAGTATTATGGACACCGTATTGTATGGGCAAATATAACAGACCCAAATAATGCTTATGCTAATCATACTTTAACCTGCGATGCACTTGGAGCGCAGGATAGTATTTTCCTTAGTATAGGAGTAAGTGGAGATGTGGTAATTGATATGGGTTCCCTGACTGACAGTTTTGCAGTTTATGAAGGAGATGACGGAATAGATAATGAGGGATATGAAGTTTCGGTATCAAATAATTGGAACGGACCATTTACGAGTTTAGGTATTCATTACGGGACAGAGAATTTTATGTTGTTAGAGAAGGTAAGATATGTGAAGATTGTGGATGACGGTAATGGCAATCCAGATACTCCTTATGCTGGATTTGATTTAGATGGAATTGAAGCATTTTCTATTTTTGGATGTGAGGAAAAAGTTGCAAGTAATCTGAGTGTCCCAATCCTCTGTCAGAATACTCCAAATCCATTTACTCAAAAGACAGAAATCAGATTTCAGATACCGGATGCCAGATGCCAGAACTCCGACATCCGACATCTAACAGCTAACATCTCATTAACGGTTCACGATATTGCTGGTAGACTTATTCGCACTTTTCTCCATACGGATCTTGAGACGATTCACGATTCACGAATCACGATTCACGAGATAACTTGGGATGGAAAAGATGAAAGTGGTGAGAAAGTAGGTACAGGAATCTATTTTTATCGTTTGCAAGCAGGTGATTACACAGTAACGAGAAAACTTACTTTTTTAAAATAGTTGACAAATTTTCAAGAAATGATATATAAGGAGGAATATGGATAAACGTACATATCTTGGTATATTTTTGATTTTCTTGGTGCTGATAGGATGGTCTTTAATGATGAGCAAGAAAACTCAAAAAGGAATAGAGAGTGAAAAATTAAGGGTTAGGAGTGAGGAGATAGCAGTTAGTGGAAAAGAGAAGAAGAAAGTCGTTGAGTCCCAAACTATCTCGCAAGTGGATTACAAGACAACCGAGCTTCCTGAAATTTTGGATACTGTAGATACGAGATTATTTCGTGTTGTTTTTAGTAGAATAGGAGCGAGTATAAAGTCGGCAAAATTGAAAAAGTATAAGGGGGTAGAAGAAGATTTTGTAGAGTTAATACCAGAAGGTGAAAAAGCACTTAGTAGTGTTGTAGGAGAAGTTGATTTAGGAAATGGAATTTTTGAGTTGGTTGAACGAAATGAGATGAAGTTAGTATATGAACTGTTAAGTTCTGACAATTCCGGAGAGCAAAAGGTAAGAAAGGTATATGAATTTAGTGATTCAAGTTATGTTTTTGAACTTGAATTAGATGGTGTAGGAGAAAAACATAATATTTTATGGAATTCTGGGTTAAGGACTACAGAAAAGAATCAACAGATGGAGTTTAGGTATTTTGGTGGTGTTGCGAGGTTAGGAGGAACTACGATATTTAAGAATCTGGGGAGTCTTGATACGATTCCAAAAGGTGAGCCAGGTAGTATAGAATGGGTAGGGGTAAAGAATAAATACTTTCTTGCGGCAATTGTTCCACTGGTTGAAACTGAAAGTTATACAGTGAGAAGAGCTGCACTTGGAAGTGTAGGTGGTGGAGGATGTATGCGTGGTTGTATGCCTGCTGGGAAAGTAAATCCGGAAGCAACGAAAGTTAGAATATCACTTGGCACCTGGGTTTCAGCGAGCTCAGCCGAGCCGTCAGGAGAGGCACATAAGTTTAAAGTCTATATAGGACCTTTAGATTACGATATATTAAAGAAAGCAGGATATGGGCTTGAAGATGCTTGTTATTTTGGGTTTAAGTGGATAAGACCGATATCAAGGTTCTTTTTGAAAGTAATACTTGGATTATATAAGTTTATTCCAAATTATGGGATAGTGATAATAATTTTTTCCCTTGTGCTTGGACTTATATTTTTCCCATTAACGAAGAAGAGTCAGAAAAGTGCACTTTCTATGCAACATCTGCAACCAAAAATGGATGAGTTGAAAAAGAAATATAAAAATGACAAGAAAGGATTAAATCAGGCTACTATGGAGCTCTATAGGAAACAAGGGGTAAATCCGGTTTCCGGGTGTTTGCCACTTTTTATACAAATGCCTGTGTTTTTTGCATTATACGCAATCCTTGATACTACAATAGCATTAAGAGGAGCAGTATTTATTCCTGGCTGGATAGCAGATTTATCACAACCTGACACACCACCGTTTTTGCCTATTCCTCTATTGCCTATATTAATGGGTGGTATGATGTTTTTGCAGCAGAAGATACAGTCTAAGGGAATAAAAGGTCCAGCACAGCAGCAGCAAAAAATGATGATGTATTTTATGCCAATTATGTTCACATTTATATTTTTGCGGTTTCCGAGTGGACTTGTTCTTTACTGGTTTGTATATAACATATTTTCATTTGTTCAGACAAGTATGATAAAATCCCAACTTCAGGGTCAAACTTCAAGACCATCTAACAGTTTAAACCGTTTAAACAGTTCAAGAAAGAAGGAGGTAAGATGAAAAAATATACGGCTATCGGATTATTTTTAGTAACAGCATTGGTTGTTTCTATCCTGTATGTGAGGAAACCATTTTTGGCATGGAGTGAACCACCGATAACATATTCCGAAGAGCAAATTAAGAAGAAATTTTCTGGAATTCTTGAGCCCTTACCAGTAACATCAGAAGGCAGGAGTCCGTTTGTAGGAATTGCAAAACGGTTAATGCCTGCAGTGGTGAGTATTGATGCTGAACGAGTTACTAAAGTAAGGTCTCCGCATTTTGATTTTTTTGAGGACCCATTTGATATGTTCAAGAAGGGATTTCCTGAGTTCAAATATCGTGAACGGGAGTTTAAGAGACCGGTACTTGGCTCAGGGGTGATAGTTTCAGAGAATGGTTATGTTTTGACAAACAATCATATGGTAGAAAAGGCAGAAAAAATAATTGTGAAAACTATGGATGAAAAAGAATATACTGCCAAAATAGTGGGAGCAGACCCTGTGACTGATATAGCGATTGTGAAGATTGATGCACAGAATTTGCCCTATGCAAAGCTTGGAAATTCAGATGAACTTGAGATAGGAGATTGGGTGATGGCAATAGGTAATCCATTCCAGTTGATGGGAACAGTGACGGTTGGAGTAGTTTCAGCAAAGGGCAGAGCTCATATAGCAATAGCAGGAGGAGGACCTCAGCTTCAGAACTTCATACAAACAGATGCGGCAATAAATCCTGGAAATTCAGGAGGTCCACTTGTTAATTTAAA
>JAGMCN010000098.1 GCA_023129235.1 Caldifarciminota bacterium
CTTTCCCTTGTTAGTTTGTTCACAGGGTTCAATTAAAAGATAATCTCTCCTCACATATACCAATTAATTTTTTCTTCGTTGTAAATCCAACCACTCAAATACTAAATCATTTATTAGTTTCATTCCTTTACCAGTTTTAAGATTATGAGATACACTTCTATGTAATTCTTTTGGTATACATGCTATTGTATCCTTATTTACATGATGTTTCTCACAACCTTCAAACGGTTCATTTATAAATTTACAGTCTTTGAACTGTTTTGCATAATATTCTCGTCTTTCCCACCGGTATGTTTTTCTTATAAAATTACATGTTTTTATCTCTTCTTTACGTTTTTCATAAGCGTCTTTATTTATCTGCTTTCGAGTTTTTTGCTCCTTCTTCTCTTTCTTTACAACATTTCTTTCTTTTTGTATATTTTTCCATGTCTTTTTTCTACCTCTTTTAGGCATAGGTCTTCCATTATCTACCCATTCTTGATGAAACTCTTCCTGAGCTTCTTCATTATCACTCCATTTCATATCTTTAAAGGCTTCCCTCCCATCGGCTCTGATTTTAACAAATCACCGAAATTTTTATACTCTCTCTCCCATTCTCTTTTTTTATCCGTGTTCACATTAAGCACTCTACTCTGCATAATGAACGTGTTTAGGTGTTCCTTCTTCCATTTTATATGTGCGTTTACCATAGTCCCTAACTGTATAACGCGTGTCTTTCCCACTGGAAAAAAAGAAAGACGGGAATGGAAACAACGAACTAAATTAAGGAGTAGGTCATATTTTCTATCCGCTGTAATACCCCTCGCATGGGTGACAAAAGTGCCGTCAGCTTTCCATAGCTGTCGGATTCCGTTACCTATAACCAGACCTTTTGTGTATTCATGGTATTCCCATTCTCCTAAATTATCACCTACTAAAAAATTTTTGCTTACAGAGAGCTTCTCTAACGAAAGTATTCCATCGGTTGCTATGTTTACTATTGCCTCTTTATTTGCCTTCACTACAATGAACATTTGTTTCCTCGCTCTCCCGGTGATATAAGAACCATAACAAAAATTGCTTAAATCACCTATCCCATTCTTTCTTTGTACGGTAGACCCGTAAAGACTATTCATCAACAACTTCATAGTTTGTGCGAGAGCCGGGTCGGTCTTCTTAAAGTCTTTCCGCTTCTTAAACATCTCTTTCATCCATGCAAAAGGGTTAGGGTAGTTATGCGTTTTCCGAACCCAACCCATACCTTCACCTAAATATTTAATCTTCTCACCTTCCTTTTTTAACCAACGGTATTCATCGGTGGTTATTACCATTACCCTTAATCCGGTGGGATAGGTAACCTTTTTAGCGGTATATTTCATATCCCAATTCCCTACATCTTCATAAATCTCTTTAATAGTATAGTGTTCTCCCTTTTGATGAGGTAAATACTCGCTATCTACCTCTACCAGTATCCATCCATATTCATATTTTTCAGGTTCGTTACCTTCTATAAACTCAAATTCCCCATTCCTCCAGTCAGGGAGGTCTATCATGATGTTAGGGTAGCATGAGTTTACATCATAATCATATAAAGGCTGATTAAACATGCCTCTTTGATATGTAGCGAAAATGCCGCCTTTATACGCAAGCAAAGCAATAGCGTTCACTTTAAGCTCCATGTTGGAAGCTTCCTTTAAAGGAGTAGGGAAGCCTCTTTTACGCTGATATTTACGTGATATGCTTGCCGGTGATATGGGGTTGGAAGGATTAAAGCCTAACTTTCTTATGTTATTCATAGATAGTTTAGCAAGTTTTAACGTTAATTCTGCATCTTTCTTGCAATATTTAACAATTTCTTTATAATTACCTTTGTAATAGGCAAGGCTCTTACCTATCTCTTCCCCTGAAATGGTATCCAACTTCTTCTCGTCTAAATATTTCTTCGCTTGTGAATTTAAAGACTTATTTCCATAATACTGACTTGCATCATATAGGTGTATCGCACCTTTCTTTCCTTCTATAATAGAGATAATCAACATCTTTTTAGGGATATAGGTTATCCGGTATCCATCGTACTCTATCCGGTTGTCTTTTGCTTTCCAGAGTTCAATAAGCTTATCATAAGGGAGAAGCTTTAAAATAGCCTGCGCATCGAAGCGTAAATTCCAACAAAAGAAAACAGTTTTAAGATTTTTTACTACCATGAAACGGGAAGTAAAATCTTCCCATGTTTCTATATTGTAGCTTTCGGTAGGTGTGCAAATTAAAGCGAGGTCTCCTTCTGGTGTTTCCGTGTCTAAAGAGGAGTATTTCATCAATTAATCATACCCCGCGAAGTCTATCAAGCCCTCTCCCTTCTCCTCTTTCCACCAATCTTTTTCTATCTCGCCTTCTTTTATCTTATGCCATTTTTGTCTCATCTCATCCCTTGCTTTTGCCACTCCTTTTAATCTCGCTTGTCTTCTCTTGAACCATTTTGCACCGTATTTCACCTTTTTTATAGCCTTTTCACGAGAGATTTCAAGCGTCCCTTTCATAGCTTTTACATCCGTCCAAAATTCTTTCGCTCCTCCTACCGCTCTCTTACCTATCTTTTTTTGTTTTAACCAGTTACTTACCTTTTGTCGGGATATTCCTAATTTTTTAGAAAGCTTACCGTGTGTAGTATACCCCTTCTTATACCACTTCAAGGCTGCTCGCTTCTGTTTTTCTGTTAGTTTATACGTTCTTTTAGGCATAATAACATGTCCCGTCTCTTGTTCTTATATCCTCCTCCTCTCCACAAAGCATATCACTTTCTTCATCTATCTTTTGTAGAAGGGGGTAAGAGTGTTCAAACAAAAAATTCTCTATTTCCACTCCTTCTAACTCCTCTATATCTTCTTTTTCGCTTTTCATAGTACCCATACTCTTTCCTCCAACCGTTCTTTACAATCTTTGCAGTAATATAATACATCGTAAAAATCACCAAATACTATATCCCTGCTTATTATCACGGTATTACTCCCACCGCATATACTACATCTCATTTATATCTTTTTCACTCTCCCTTTTATCAATGAATAGCATGTAGCAATCTTGCTTTTAGTGTTAACGCTAATCCACCCCTTAATAGTGGGTGCGTATCCGTTCTCACGAGCGTATGCAGCGTGCCCTATAAAGCTCCCGGTTCTGCATAAAACTACTCTCCTCTTACCCCTCCAAACGTTCCATACACCGAGCGTGTGATTATGACCTAACATAATTATATCAGCATCTACGAACTCATAGAATTTCGTAAACTCTGTTAGAGGATTCCGTGCTGCGCTTCTCCCGTGTGACATATAGAACGAACATCCGTCTATATTTACCTCGTGTTGGGGCTCTTTATCTAATATAATTTTCATAAAGTTTAATCCAACTTTCTGATTTAATCTATTACAATGGTTACCTAAAACATAGGCTCTTATATCAAGGCCTTTAAATAAGTCTTTTGCTAATTCTATCTGTTTTTGAGGGTTGTATTTATTATCGAAATTCATGCCTCGGTCTATTCCAAAATCGCACACATCGCCCATTGAAATACACGGTTTTCCCATCCAATATTTTTCCTTTATCTTCATAACCTCCTCTATATCACACGTGCCCGCTCCTAAATGTATATCCCCAAAGATTATTACTTCTACCATTCCGCTCTCTCCTCCCTTATCATAACATAATTTATATGGTTTTTTATTTCCTGCCTCCATGTACGTCTTTGTATACAAAAATGTATTCCGTTTCTAAAACCACTTCTTCTTGTTCTTGGTATCATCTTTATCTGTCCTCCCTCGCGCAGTCCGGTTTACGAAATAATCTACCTGACTCTGTCCTGACATTTTCACCCGCACTTTTTATAACGGTATATTCCGTCCAGTGCCCATTATAATAATCAAAATTACGGTATGTTAAATTGCTTACTTCCGGTTTTATGAACACTGAGAGAGCTTTTCGCAAATCCTCTCGTATTGAATCAATCGGAGCAATTATCTCTATTTTAATCTCAATCAGTTTTTTCATTTTTCTCTCCTTTTATGTTCTTCATGCGTTAAGAAATAAACGGTTTCTCCGTATTCCCACTCATGGTGTATCTCATACTTTTGTCGAAATTGCCGAGAAAATGTTTCCTCCGCCCACTTCCTATCGCCCGCCCGCCTAATTTGCCGATATTTTCTTTGCCGAGAAGCTGTGAAAAAACAACCAGAAAAAATTAGAGAGGCAGGGTAAACCATTATTCGAATGCTCCACTCATATCCTTCTTCGCTACCTGTGAGTAAATGTATAGTTTTACCCTTACCTACCATTTTTCTACTCCGCGTCCTCTTCCAGCATTACTGGAATTTTGGTAGACTCATACTCGTCCGCGTCCTCTTGCAGCATTACTGAGACTTTGATAGACTCATACTCACCACTAATTACCTTTTCTACGTCCGAAATATTTAGCAAAAGGCTCTCAACTCTACCACCGAGAACCATGCTGCCGTCTTCCTTTTCCATATTAAAGGCATATAAATGTTCCCCCTTCTTCGATTTACGAAGGAATAAAACAGGTCTTTTATATACCTTTTTCTCTTCTTTCTTTTCTTTTGCCATTTTAATCATGACTAAGTAAGGAATCGAACCTTACATCTGGTTCTTTGTCAGAACCACTCTACCTTTGAGTTATTAGCCGGACATACTACAACAACATTGCTAATGTACTTTCTACGTATGTCATACTTTCTACGATAACCACCCCAAAACGGGAATAAATGGTTTCCGTCGGAAAGTTACTCAATTCTGCAAGAGCTGCTATACTTCTTGCACTCCATTCTGCATATGTTTCTTCTAACATTTTTCTTTTCCTCCTTTCTAATATACCCAATCAATTCCTGCCCCACAATTAGAGCAGTAATCTTCTTCTGGTCTAATTTTTGCCCCGCAACATGTGCAGGTGTATTTACTTTCCATATCCGTATTTACAATTATTCTCATTTTTCTTTTCCTTTTTAGTCCCGCATGATGCCTCTCCATTTCCTTTACTATCGTTTTTAACGCCCCAACGAGACAGGGGGTTTCATCGAGGAGTTTGTCACGTGTGACTATAAACTGTGCTCCCATAAAAATTTGTACCATCCTATTACATACAAGAACCAGTTAAGATTAGTTGTTCTCATATTTTCCTCCGTAAGTGACTGAAAGTCACCCAACATTTTTGGCAAAACCCACAAGTATTAACATGCTTTGTCTTTCCGCAAGCTATACATTTTCCGGTATTACCAAAAACGGGAGGAAGATGGTTTTCTATATGTTTCCTTCTCCCTTCCCATAGCCCTCCTCTCTGCTCTCCTTTCATACGTATCCCTCTTCTCCATCATTTTCGAGACGGTGTTTTTCTTCAGTCCCATCTATATCTTCGGGCTTTTCATCTTCCTCTATCATCATCAATTTAAGGAGCTTTACAAATTCTCTCCTTATGCCGACCGCCTCGGAATACATAATGGTGTTGTTGCTTTGCCTCGCTACATCCTCCACGTGCTTTGCATCATTGATACATGCTACAAGATACGTTACCAATTCTTCATCATTCTGTATCCCCTCGCGCATAATTCTGAAAACTTCTGTAACCTCCTCTTTTTGCGCTGCATATTCCGCTTCGGCTATTGCCCGGTCTTTATTCATTTTTTCCAAGTCACTTAACACTTTCTTATCCATTTTTTCGGTTTTACCTCCTCTTCTTCATTTACCATATACATATCCTCCTCTCCCATATATAGACTTATCACGTCCTCGCAAGCACTTAAACTGGCTATGCGAGCCTTAATTCTCTTTATCTCATTTTCCGTGCCACGTATTACAAACATGGCTCTTACAATTACTTGTTTCATT
>JAGMCN010000099.1 GCA_023129235.1 Caldifarciminota bacterium
TTAAGAGCTTCATTTATAGCATGTTCTCTTGCCTCTTCCATCTATCCTCCTTTCTCCTTTTTAGTAATCGGATTAAACGGATTTAACTGAATCTGCTTTATCCGCTAAATCCGCTTGCTTATCTTAACCAGTTGCTATTTATTTCAATAGTACGAGTTTCTTGGTAGCTCTGAAATCCTGTGCTATCATTCGGATAAAGTAAATCCCTTGAGATAGTTTGTTTCCATGGTCTGATTTCCCATCCCACTTCAGATTGTAGAATCCTGCTTTTTGCTCGCCTGCTATGAGTGTCCTAACTGTTCTTCCAGTTACATCATATACCTTGATGCTCACTTTAGCAAGTCTTGGAACTCCATATCTGACTGTGATTTCACTTTTTACTATAGGATTTGGATATGGGTGTGAAAGACTGAATACTCTGGGAATAGGTGCAATATCCGGCTCTTGTGTCCCAACTTCTGTTCTCTTGGAGTATGTATAAAAGCCAGCTTGCTCAATATAATCAATATCTTCAGATTGTCCAGTTACTGATTGACCAGCCGCATCTTTCAAGATATAATTCGCCGATGATGAGCTACCACCTGCATTTGAGAAAGTGGACTTCGTCATAATATAATCAGCACTCTCCACACTGCTAATAAATAGAAAAACGAGTAGTGAAGCTATGTATCTCATCCTTCCTCCTTCAATGCAATTTCTAACATTCATATAGTTGATGTCAAGAAAAAAAATGAACTTGACAGTCAATATTTTTGCTTTAATATGATAATATGTGGTTTAAAAGAAAGAAAGGGTTAAAACCTGCTCCAAAGCGTGAAGTTCCTGATGGACTTTGGCTCAAATGTGAGAAATGCGGAGAGATACTTTACAAGAAGGAACTTGCGAAAAACTTCTGGGTATGTGAAAAATGCAATTATCACTTTAAAATATCCTCACAAAAATACATTGAAATGTTAACAGATGAATTTGCTTCTAATGAAGATTCTATAGAATCTGCTGACCCGTTGGAATTTAAAAATTATCTTGAGAAGCTTGAGTCTGGGAGTAATCGCACTGGGATTAAAGATGCAATTATAACTGGAGAAGCAAAAATAGGAGAACATAGAGTAGCGATTGGGGCAATGGAGTTTAAGTTTATGGGTGGTTCAATGGGTTCAGTCGTTGGAGAAAAAGTAAAGAGGATAACAGATTTTGCAAAGGAAGAACATATACCGCTCATAATAGTTGGTGCATCAGGTGGCGCAAGAATGCAGGAAGGAATTTTATCTTTGATGCAAATGGCAAAAACATCAGGAGCTCTCGCAAGACTGGAAGAAGCAAAGATTCCGTATATATCAATATTGACAAATCCAACAACTGCTGGGGTAATGGCATCTTATGCGTCACTGGGTGACATAGTGATAGCTGAACCTGAAGCACTACTTGGATTCGCAGGACCACGGGTAATTCAACAAACGATAAAACAAGAGTTGCCGGAGGGATTTCAGAAATCTGAGTTTTTACTTGAACACGGGTTTCTTGATGCGATTGTTAAGAGGAAAGAGTTAAAAATCACTCTTGTAAGGATATTGGACTTTTTTAAGTCGTGAATCGTAAATCGTGAATAGTTTGATGAGAGAGAGGCAAGTTACAATTCACTATTCACGAACTACTATTTACGAAAAAAGGAGGGAAAGATGAAAAAGTGTTTTATCAGTTATCGGTTATCGGTTATTGGATTTTTAGTAGTAACTGGGTGTGCATCTCAATATATGACTGCTGGTAAGGTTTATATTCAGCGAGAAGAGTATGAAAAGGCAGTTGAGCAGTTTAATCTTCAACTTGAGATGAATCCGCAGGATGCAGATGCATTGCTATGGCTTGGCAGAACTTATGCTTATCAGGATAAATATGAGGAAGCATGTAAATATATAGACAAGGCAAAAGAGATTGCTCTAGATAAAGAGGATTTTACAAAAGAGAGTGGATTTTTATGGCTTGTTTATTACAATGCTGGTATTTATGCGAATCAGGATAAAGATTTTGAGACTGCAAAGAAGAGATTTATTCAGGCATCTGAATTTGAGCCTGATTCTGTGTCAACATATATGAACCTGGCACTTGTCTATTCAAATTTGGAAAAAGAAGACTCGGCAATTGTATATTATAAGCGTGTAATTGAAATTACTCCTGAAAACATAGAAGCATATAGAAATCTGGGGATTCATTATAAAAATAACAAAGAATATGACCTTGCCATAGAGTATTTCAAAAAAGCATTGGATGTAGAACCGAAAAATGCTGATATCTTGTATTGGCTTGGTGTTTGCTATTATCTCCAAGAGAACTACGAAGAGGCGGAATGCTCATTTGAGCACGCGATTGAATGTGACAGCACATTAGAGGACGCTTACTTTAATTTGGGAGCCGTTCTAATCAAGGAAGAAAAATATGATAAAGGAATAGCACTCTTTAAAAAAGCAGTTGAACTTAAGCCGGATGATATAGAAGCTTTAAGTCACTTAGCCGGTGTTTATCTTATGACCAAGAAGTATGACCTTGCAATGGAGACCTACACGAAAATCATAGAACTTGATTGTTCAAATCAGGAAGCTTATGAAGGGAGAGCTAACGCTTACTGGAAACTTGGAAAGAAAAAAGAGGCAAATGCTGATTTAAAGAAAGCACAAGAACTAAAATAATTAAATTTCTCACTTGCCAAAATTGCAGGGAACAGACCCATTATAGAATATTATAGGGGCAGATTGTTATGTCTGCCCTAAAAAAATAAAAGCAACGGGGTCGTCCCCACAGCAAAGGCGAAGGAACTTCAGTGATTGGCATTTTATTTATTCTTATATTCACTGTCCACCAATATAGTTCCTCAATTACAAGTTATAAGAGGGCAATTGAACTTGGTTCCACAGATATAAATGTATATAAAAATCTCGGAGCTCATTATAAAAAAAACAAGGAGTATAACAAGGCTATAAATTGTTTTAAACGGGGTTTAAGCATTGCTCCCAGAGATACTGGACTTTTATATCAACTTGGGATTAGCTATTATCTCAAAAGAGATTACTGGCACGCAGAAACAACTTTTAAACGCGTAATAAAATATGCTCCTACCATAGATGCTTACTTTAATCTCGGCGCTGTTTTGATAAAGGGAAAGAAATATGAAGAAGCAGTGAAGATTTTCAAGAAAGCTCATAACATCAAACCAGATGATACAAAAGTTCTATTTCACTTGGCGGGTATTTATCTTGTCATAGGAAAATATAAACCCGCAATAAACACCTATACAGAAATCATTGACCTTATCCCGGAGGACCCGAGAGCTTACGAAGGTAGAGCCAGTGCTTACTGGAAACTTGGAGATAGAAAACTTTCGAAAAAAGATATACAGCAAGCAAAAGAATTGCGGACGGGAATGTACTTTGGAGAGGCACGAAAGTTCAAACCTAAAAAAAGAAAGAAAAAAAAGAAGAAAGAGGCACTGGAAATATATACTCGTGACCCTGGGGTTCTTTCTTATGTCGGAGAAATGCATCAAATTACCGGAGAATGGGACCTCGCAGTAAAAACATATACTGCAGCAATTAGACTTAATCCTAATAACCCGAAGTATTATAGGGAAAGAGCAAAATCTTACAGAGAGCTCGGTAAAATCAAAAAGGCGGAAGCCGACTTAAAGAAGGCAAAAGAGTTAAGCAAGTAACGAAATGCAAGAAGCCAGATATTATGAAAAACTCTCGGATGGAAGTGTTAAATGCGAACTTTGTCCCCATAGCTGTATAATTAAGCCAAATACAATATCACCCTGCAAAGCAAGAAAGAATGTAGATAGTATCCTATATGCTATAAACTACGGCGAATGTGTGAGTCTGGCTATGGATACTATTGAGAAGAAACCACTTTATCATTTTCATCCCGGAACTCTTATCCTCTCAACTGCACCTAATTCTTGTAATTTTAAATGTCCTTATTGTCAGAACTATGGAATCTCGCAAGGAGAGAGCTCAACTCAATATGTTTCACCAGAGGAGCTTGTGCAAATTGCCTTGCGGAAAAGTTCTCTGGGCATAGCTTACACTTATACAGAGCCATTTACCTGGTATGAATATCTGATTGATACAGCAAAGATTGCTCGTAGCAAAGGACTTAAAAATGTGTTGGTAACAAACGGGATGATAAATGAGAAACCACTGAGTGAACTTTTGCCTTATATTGATGCGGCTAACATTGACCTCAAATCAATGGACCCAGAGTTTTACAAGAAAATTGTGTGGGGAGACCTGGATACAGTCCTAAATACAATAAAAATCACGAAGAGACACTGGCATATTGAACTCACAAATCTTATAATCCCGGGATATAATGACTCGCCTGAGTTAATTCAGTCGCTTGTGGATTTTGTGGCAAGTATTGGAGTTGATACTCCTCTTCATTTTTCTCGTTACTTTCCTCATTATAAATTTAAAGCACCGCCAACTCCGATTGAGACACTCAAGTTTGCAGGGGAACTCGCACGCAAGAAGTTGCAATATGTATATATAGGGAATATCTTGCTTGAAGAGTCTTCTGGAATAGGAGATTGGAGTTCTACTTATTGTCCTGAATGCGGGAACCTACTTATTAATCGCTCATATCTTGATGTCTCTGCAACTGGGATTACTGATAATAGGTGTAACAAATGTGGAAGAAAAGCAGACTTCGTGATTTAGTTCATATCCTCACGGTCGGAGATAAAATCCTGATTTTATGCTTGCTTTCTCTATCAGTAGTTTCAGGAGTCGTATTAAAACGGGCTCATAAGGAAGCAAAGTATTGCATAATTTCAGTAAATGGCAAAGATGCATATAAACTTCTTCTCTCCGAGCCACAAAAAATAGAAGTAAAAGGAGCACTTGGGGAGTCAATTATTGAGATAAAGGATAAGAGTGTAAGAATGTTAGATTCGTCCTGTCTCTTGAAGATTTGTGTGCATCAGGGCGAGATAAAATCTCCAGGTGAGACGATAATCTGCGTTCCTAATCGTGTTATGATAAGAATAGCTGGCCCCGCCTTTGGCGGGATAGATGCAGTAACCCGGTAGATTAAAGTTGACATAGTTCAATCTGGTGATATATTGAGATTTGGGAGTTGAGGTAAGAAGATGTTTAGTCCAAAATTTAGATATACGAATAATTTAGTAAGACTGCTTACTAAAATCTCTGCATCAAGAGAAGTAATTCTTAATTCACCTCTAATCCCGAAGTGGGAAGTTACTCTGAGACGTGAGGCGATAATCCATAGTGCTCACTCATCTACAAGTATTGAGGGGAATAGACTGTCTCTGGAACAAGTGAGTGATTTAGTGCATGGAAGAGAAGTAATGGCAACTCGCAAGGATAAGCAGGAAGTATTGAATTATCTTGGTGTATTAGAAAATATTGGCAAATTGGTAAAAGATACTTCTATATCTGAAAATGATATCTTAAGTATTCACAGTATGGTAACAAAAGATGCATTGGATAATCCACAAGATTGCGGGGCTTATCGTAATAGATATGTTGTAGTAGCAAATGGAATTACAGGAGAAGTCATTTTCAGACCACCCAAGAATGAAGCTGTTCCAAGATTGATAAACGATTTGCTTAAATGGATAAATTCATCTGAAGCCAAAGAACTTGACCCAATAATTGAGGCAGGTATTACCCATTATGAATTTGTTAGAATCCATCCTTTTATTGATGGCAATGGGAGGACAGCAAGAATTTTAGCTGCTTTGGTTCTATATATGCGAGGTTTTGATACAAAACAGTTTTTTTGCCTTGATGATTACTACGATTCTGATAGACTGGCATATTACAGTGCATTGCAAAGCGTCAATCAAAAAATACTTGACCTGACTTTATGGCTGGAATATTTTGTTGAAGGAGTAAATATAAGTATTGGAACAGTTAAAGAAAGAGTGATAAGATTGAGTAGCGAAAGATTGAGAAAAACCCAAAAAGGACAAATTGCTCTGACAGAAAGGCAGATGAGGATAGTAGAGTTTATAAATCAAAATGGTAAGGTTACTAATAAAGATATAAGAAAGATGTTTAATTTATCAGATGAAGGTGCACTGAAAGAGATTAAAAAGCTGGTAAGATTAGAAGTTATTGAGAATAAAGGTAAGGGGAGAGCCCTACACTATGTTATTAAGTAGGTTGGCGATTAGGTTGGCGATTAGGTTGGCGATTAGTATGTCTTATCGTGATTTTTTGGGCAGTAGTTAGGATATATTGAGATTTGGGAGTTAAAGATTATATAGATTTCAGAAATTTAATCTCTGGTTTAATGTCTTATGGAGTCAGGATAAGAGAAAGAAGTAATAGCAAGTTTTGCAAAGGGAGGAAATAATGGCTTTTTCGTTGGAGCAAAAAAGTGCCTACCTAATATTCTTCAATGCAACTATGATAAGTAGGTCTCTTGGTAAATCATTTGGAAAAGGGAATCCAAAATTAAAAAAATTCAAGAAAGCGACATTTGGCGAATTAGAAAAACTTGCCGAGAAAATGGATAATCATACCTTAACTAATAAAAACATTATAAACAGCATAAAAAAATTGTCCGCTGACTTTAATGTTTCCTATGGTCAAACACAAAAGGGACTAAATGTGATTTTGAAGGCTCACTACTACTTGATGAAAAATACGAGTGTGGAAACCAAGAAAGCTCTTGATTGTCCAATTGACTCAGGGGTCCTGAGAAGGATTGACAAGGAAACATCTCTAACAAAAATCGGTAGATCAAAATACCAAGAAATACAAAATGAAATTCAGCGTCGTTCCAATATCAAAATAGAATTTGACATATATTGGGATATTCAAAATCTAAAGCGCGCAGGTCTTTTATGATTGCAAGCATTTCAGTTATCAAAGAAAGGGAAATAGGAACGCTTCGTTCTGGGTGTTTGGTATACAAGGATTTAAAGTTTAGAGAAAGGAGAGAAAATGGAAGAATTAATTGATTTAGAAGGACTTCCTGAGGAAGTCAAAAAGTTGATAGAGCCGTATGCTAAAAATCTGATTGAGCTTCTGAGTGATAATCTCTGCTCAATTGCAGTGTTTGGCAGTGCCACGGGCGAGGACTTTATACCAAAGAAGTCTAATGTCAATCTGCTCGTGGTCTTAAAAGAGGTGGAGCTTACTCACTTGAAGAAGTGCTTTAAGCTTGTGGCACAGGGACGAAAAAAGGGAATAGTGGCACCTTTGTTTTTGACTCGCAGACATATGGAGACCTCATCAGATGTCTTCCCGGTTGAGTTTTTGGATATGAGAGATTCTCATCAGGTAATTTATGGAGAGCCAGTTTTTGAGGGACTTGATATTGGCACAGAAAATTTGAGACTTGAATGCGAGGAGCAACTTAAGGGAAAGCTAATTAGACTTCGCCAGGTGTATCTTGAAGTAGGCGCTAATCCTAAAGCTATTAGTGCTGTGGCAGTTGAGTCCCTGACTTCCTTGATTCCAGTATTTCGTGGTATGCTTAAGTTGGTTGGAGAAGAGCCACCACGAGTAAAGAGGAAAGTTATTGATGCAACAAGCAAGAGGTTTGGAATAGAGGAGTGGACTTTGCAAAAGGTAATTGATATGAAAGCTGGCAAAGCAAAGCTTGAGAAAAAGGATATTGAGGACTTCTATGGACGATACATAAAGGAGATTGAGAAGCTGGCTATTGCCGCAGACCAGATAGGAGAGTCAAAATGATGAATCAAACCTCAAAATATCAAGGAGCGAGAAGCAAGAAGCGAGTATCTATGAGTGTGTCTAAAAATTCAAAAAATCATCACGAAGACACGAAAAGACGAAATCACGAAAAATTTAATTCTTTTATTCATAATGATTTAGGAAACTTCGTGTTTCCAATATTTCGTGCTTTCGTGATAAAAAAAGTGGTTTTCGGACAGTCTCATAGAATAGTTTTCTCCTCAATTCTCGCTACTCTATTCTCGCTTCTTCTCTTTGGCACGATTCAGGCAGAGGAGTATTCCAAGCCAGTAGGATGGGTGAATGACTTTGCCGGTGTGATTTCCCCTGAATATAAAAGCCAGCTCACGAACTTAATCGCCGAGATAGAGAGAAAGACAGGAGCCGAGATTGCAATCGCCACTGTGAAGACGACTCATCCTCAATCCATTGATATGTATGCGGTGGAGCTTTTCACTCGCTGGGGTATCGGCAAAAAGGGCAAGGATAACGGAGTGCTGATTGTGGCGGCAATTGATGACCGAAAAGTATGGATAGAAACGGGCTACGGACTTGAAGGGATTTTACCTGATGGATTATGCGGCGAGATATACAGGAAAGTCCTGCAGCCCAATTTCAAGCAAGGTGAGTTCGGCAAAGGGCTACTTCTGGCAACTGCTGTAATCGCCAAGAAAATCGGAGAGGAATACAATGTAGCGATTACAGGCACAGAGAGAGCCCCACAAATCAGCTACGGCAGAAAAAGTCGTGCGAGAATGCTCTTTCCTCTTCTCTTTTTCCTATTGATATTTAGCGGACGGCTTTTCCTTCCGTTATTATTGATGGGTGGAATGCGAGGTGGCTATTGGGGCTCTGGGACATTTGGAGGCGGAGGTGGATTCGGAGGCGGATTTGGTGGATTTGGAGGCGGAAGTTGCGGAGGCGGAGGCGCCGGCGGTGGCTGGTAAAGAAAGTGCAAAAGTCAAAACGCAAAGTGCAAATTGTGGTGTCAGGAGTAAACTCATGAACCATTTTATATCAAGTATGGAACAAAAAATTACGGAATTGATAAACTCAGAAGTTGGCAAAAAATATGATCTCGTATTGAGCTTAAGAGAAATTGAGGAAATTCCAGTTAATGATTACGGTAAATTGCAGGAATTAATGAGATCAGGAGAAGCGATCCTTAGACAATACCCATCAGATATAAGTTCTCCCACGTTTAGTATTATTGCGACCCCTGCCGAGTCTACACTGTTCAACACAATATCTCCCGTGTTAACAATATTAGTACCGCTTGCAGGGATAATTTGCTCATTTATTTTCTCATGGTGGTTCTTACTCCTCCTTTTATCTCCTATTATAGGTATCCGTTTTGGGAAAAGAATATATCTACATGCACTTTTTAATCGTTCCGCAAATTCAGAAAAAGCATTTTGTTTTCTGTTTTGCAGTCAATTGATAACTCTGGAGTTACCGGGACACGGAATAATTTGGCGAAAAATGTCTAACCAAGTAGAGTAGGTAGGGACGATATGATAAAAGATTATCTTTATCTTGAAACAGATTATGCCTGTGCATTATGTGGTCAGCGAGGAAAAGAAAATTTAACAGAGCATCATATTGATGGAAATCCTGAGAATAATGCTTATGACAATCGTATTATTTTATGTTATAACTGTCATCAGCGATATGAGCAAAATAAGGGAATAACAAAACACGATATAGAAGAAAGAAAACGTGGACTTATCAAAAAAACACTTACCCAATATGGAGTTAATGCTATTAAGATAGCAGTCAGGGACAATAGTAGTTGTGTAATAGCACAGCCCTTCCTTCTTTATCATTTAGTCGATTTGGGATTTATGGAACAAGAAAGAGAAGCTGAAATGGTTCACAATGACCAAGAGGTTCTGACTGAATTTTTCATTAATGATAAGGGAAGGCGTCTTTATAATAAATGGCTTAAAGATTAAGTTCGACGAATTTAGCGTGTTTGCGGTTTGTTTTTCTCCACTCTCCCTGAAATAAATCTTTAGCTCTCAATTAAATGTTTGCATGGAGGGTTGTTTCACTTCTACCGCACTTTAGTGCAGGGTTAGAACCATCGGCTAAAGCCGTGTAGAAGTAATGACTGCCCATATATTTCTCTTGACACCCCTAAAAAGTAACCTGCTCACAGCATTCCGTTGAAAAGTTACTGACATCAGTTGATAAGCAACTGACTTCCGTTGAAAAGATACTGATATCCGTTAAAAAGATACTGGCTTCAGCAGAAAAGATACAGAATTCAGTTGACAAGCTACTGATATTAGTTAATAATTCACTGATACCAGTTAATAAGTTGCTGACTTCAGTTAATAACTAACTGATATCAGTTGAAAGGTTACTGACTTCAGTAGATGATTACCTGATGTCAGTTGATAAGTAGCGGAGGGTTGTGAGGGCAAGATGACCTTGCCTCTGCGGTGAGGATTCCCCACATACTTAAAGGAGGAGAAGATGGCAAGAAAGGATTATATTCCGTATTCGGATGCGGAGTTTAATGTGTGGCTTCGGAATTTCAGTCAGAAGCTTCCAGCTATAGCGACTACGATTGGGATTCCGCAAGCGATGGTCGATGAACTGGTTGCGGCTTATGCGGATTGGAAGACTGCTTATACGGCGAATCAGAAGATACACAATGAGGCAAGGGGCGCTACGGAAAACAAGAATGGAAAACGTGCTAATGCGAAGAGTGTGGCGAGATTGGTGGTGGGAGTGCTTCAGACGAATCCGGGTCTCACGGATGGTAAGCGCGAGGTTCTTGACATCACGGTGCCGGATAGGAAACCCACTCCGCTATCGCCTGATTATGTGATTGGGGTTCCGCCACCTACTTTGATTCTGGATTGGTCTATGCGGGGGCAGGTTATTATTCATTTTGGGGTGAATCCGAAGAATGAGCACGAGAATGCGAAGCCAGAGAATATTGCCGGAGCGAAGCTCTGGTATCGTGTTTCTGGGGATGGCGAGTGGCAGTGGCTTGCGGATGATACTAATAGCCCTTATACGCATAAGCTGGATGCGAATGAGCCAACGAGTGTGGCGTATCGGGGGCAGTGGTTTGACAAGAAAATGCGAGTGGGACCGTTGGGCAATCCGGTTAGAGCTACCGTCTCACCGTAGAGATATATTTAACCGCAGATTACGCAGATAGCATGGATAAAGAAGAAACAATGGAAAATTAGCAATTAGCAATGCAAAACTATCAATTCATTTTGAAATGCTAATTGTTAATTGATAATTTTAAATTGATTTATCCCTTTGCGACTCCAAGTGGAATCATCCGAGCCACTTTCTTTGAAATCCCTGCCTGATGAACTGAATCCACGACAGCGTCAACATCTTTATAAGCTCCGGGTGCCTCCTCTGCCAAGACCTTTGGATGAGTTGACCTTAATGCCTCTCCCTTTGCCTCAAGTTCTCGTTTTATTTGTTCGCCACGATATATCTTGAGAGCATGCTTTCTGCTCATAGCCCTTCCTGCACCGTGACAGGAGCTTCCAAAAGTCTCGCTCATCGCCTGAGAAGTGCCAACCAGGATATATGAAGCTGTGCCCATTGAACCTGCAATAAGAACTGGCTGACCAACCTCACGATATACGAGAGGCACATCCGGATGTCCCGGTGGAAGTGCGCGAGTTGCCCCTTTACGATGAACATAAACCTTTCTCGGCTTGCCTGCTATCTGATGCTCCTCAAGTTTGCAAATGTTGTGGCACACATCATAAATAGTCTGCATCTCTAATTCTTCCCAGTTCTTCCCAAAAACTTGCGAAAAGCTTTCTCTTGTCCAGTGAGCAATCACCTGGCGATTACAAAATGC